>CANRJN010000022.1 GCA_947630945.1 uncultured Bacilli bacterium
TAAAACCAAATGTATATTCATGGAGAAATCAAACAGTCTCAACATTTTTTCAAAGTGCATACAACTTTAATAGAAATTTAGATTCACATATGATGAAAAATACAGAATGGGGAGCAGTAGCATACTTATCACATTCAAAATATGGAATAAAAGATGAGGTAAGAATAAATAATAATAGTAATTATTTAACTGGATATGCAGCAAATGAAAAAGATGCAAGTGGAAGTACTACAACAAATTCAAAATGGAATACAACTACTGGGCATTTAGCAAGTACAACTGGAAATATAACAGGTATATATGACATGAGTGGTGGTGCTTGGGAATACATGGCATCATACATGGAAAATAATCCGCTAAATAGTGGAATGGATGACATAGTAACAAATAATACTTACTCAAAATATATAGATAAATATTCATCATTTAGTACGGTAACATCATATAAATATAGAATACTTGGAGATGCAACTGGAGAACTAGGACCGTTTTGGAATAATGGAGAATATAATCAAAGTACATGGTATGCTGACAATGCGGACTTCGTTGTCTCTACTTCCCCTTGGTTCAATCGTGGAGGCACCTGCGGTAGCACCACTCATGCTGGTCAGTTCTACTTCTATGGTTGGTCCGGTGGTGCTCTCACCAGCTTCAGCACCCGTGTTATTCTTAATCCTTAACTTTTTTACTTTAATACAACTAGTCACTTTTTTTAAAAAGTTTGTTTATAATATTATTTAAAGTAGCATTTATGAAAAAAATATTTTACAATTAAATAAATGTATGTAATTTACTATGAGATAAAATATAATTCATTCTAAATTTGATTAGTTATTGTTTTAAAATGTTAAGAAATCTAAATTATGTCAGCAATCAAAATGTGAAAATTATATATTATGGTTAGAATATAAAAATTTTAAATTAAGTTTACCAAAAAACTTAATTTTTTTTTGAAAAATTTACCAAAAATTTGCTTTTATTCTTTTTTTAAATGTTATATAATAAAAATTATGGAAAGAAAAGATGTAAATTTAAATAATGTTAGTCCAATGATGAGAGAATATCTAAAGACTAAAAGTGAATATGAAGGAATAATATTATTTTATAGACTAGGTGACTTCTATGAAATGTTTTTTGATGATGCAATTACAGCATCACATGAATTAGAACTTACATTAACAGGAAAACAAGCCGGTCTTAAAGAAAAAATTCCAATGTGTGGTGTACCATATCATGCAGTTAATATTTATTTAGAAAAATTAATAGAAAAGGGATATAAGGTTGCTATTTGTGAACAAGTAGAAGATCCTAAAACTGCAAAAGGAATAGTTAAAAGAGAAGTAACCCAAATAGTTAGTGCTGGTACTATTACAAATACAGAAATTGTTAATGAAAAAGATTTCAATTTTATAGCATGTATTAAAGATTACACATATGCATACATTTTATCATATGCAGATTTATTAAGTGGAAAAGTATATGCAATGTACATAAATCATGATGAAGAGAATTTAATAAGTCAAATAGTTAATTTAAATATTAAAGAAATAGTAGTAGAAGATAATTTTGATGAAAAACTAATATATAAATTTAAAACTAACTATAATATTTATATTTCATATTATAATGAAGATAAAATATTTGAAAAAAATAATGTATTTGATGGAATAGAAGATGAAAAGATAATTAAAACTACATCTATTGTTTTAAATTATTTAGTAAATGCTATGAAACAAGATTTAAGTCATTTACAACATTTAGAAATAGTAGATAAAAAAATGTTTCTAGAACTAAATAAAGAATGTATTAGAAATTTAGAACTTACAGAAACTATGAGAAATAAAGATAGACAAAATAGTTTACTTGGATTTATGGATAAAACTAAAACTGCTATGGGAAGTAGATTATTAAAAAGTTATATAATTAGTCCATCTATTGATAAAAAAGAAATATTAAAAAGACATGATTTAGTTGAAAAATTAATACAAGAATTTATGCTTAAAAGTGAACTTAAAACATATCTTTATGAAATATATGATTTAGAAAGATTAACAGGAAAAGTAGCATGTTCTACACTTAATGCAAGAGATATGTTACAGTTAAAAAATAGTTTAAGAGTATTTCCAGATATAAATAATATTTTAAATGAATTAGGTCTTGAAGAACTTGAAACATTTGATGAATTATGTGAACTAATTGAAAAATCTATTAAAGAAAATTCACCTGTTACACTAAAAGAAGGTAATTTAATTAAAGAAGGATTTAACTCAGAAATAGATGAACTTAGAAATATTAAAACTAATGGAAAAGATTTTATATCAAATTTTGAAGCAGAAGAAAGAGAAAGAACTAATATAAAAGGATTAAAAGTTGGATTTAATAAAGTATTTGGTTATTTTATTGAAGTACCAAAAGGACAAATAATGTATGTTAAAGATGAATTCCAATATGAAAGAAAACAAACATTATCAAATTGTGAAAGATATATAACACCATTATTAAAAGAAAAAGAAAATATGATATTAAATGCAGAAGATAGACTTAATAATTTAGAATATGAAGTATTTTGTGAAATAAAAGATGAAATTAAGAAATATATATCTGGTTTACAAGTAGTATCCGGTAAAATAGCATATTTAGATGTAATGCAGTCATTTGCAACAATAGCAGAAGAAAATAACTTTATAAAACCAAATATAAATGAAGAAAATATTGTTGAAATAATATCAGGAAGACATCCAGTGGTTGAAAGTGTTATTGAAAAAGAATATATTGATAATGATGTAATACTTGATAAAAATACAAATGTTTTAATAATTACAGGTCCTAATATGAGTGGTAAATCTACTTATATGAGAGAAATGGGAATAATTGCAATATTAAATCAAATAGGTTCATTTGTTCCTGCTAAGAAATGTAATATACCAATATTTGATAAAATATTTACAAGAATAGGTGCTAGTGATGACTTAGTAGGTGGGGAATCTACTTTTATGGTTGAAATGAAAGAAAGTGCATATGCAATAAAGAATGCAACACATAATAGTTTAATATTATTTGATGAATTAGGTCGTGGAACTAGTACATATGATGGTATGTCTCTTGCAGGATCTATTATTGAATATATTGCAAAAAATATTAAATGCAAAACATTATTTTCAACACATTATCATGAACTTACTGAAATGGAAAAAATACTTCCAGGTATTAAAAATGTTCATGTTACAATTGCAGAAGAAGAGGGAGATATAACATTCTTACATAAAGTATTAGATGGAGCAGTTGATAAAAGTTATGGAATTAATGTTGCTAAACTTGCAAATTTACCAAATGCAGTTATACAAAGAGCAAATGAATTATTAAAAGAATTTGAAAGTAATGATAATAAAAATGAAAAAAAAGTTCATCAATTAGAACTTAATTTTAATGAAGAAGATGATAAAGTAGATGAATTAAGAGAATATATAAAAACAATTAATCCACTTGAAGTAACACCAATAGAAGCAATTAATATTTTAGATCAAATAAAAAAGAAATCTGAAATATAGGAGGACTTATGAATATTAATGGTGAAGAATTAAAAAAATATTTATATGAAATATTAAATAATAATAGAAATGCTAGTGAAGAGGAACTATCATTAGAAATAAATAAATTATTTAGTAAATTATTTGAAGATAATGATAAAGAATTTGAATTAATAGATACTGAAAATGAAATACCAGATGAATTAAGAGAACTAGTATTAGATGCTTTAAAAAACTCTTCTTCAATAGACTATGCTATTAAAGAAAGAGAAAACGAAAAAAGATTAATAGAAGATAGTTTTAATGTTGTTAAAACTAATTATCAAACGGCATCTATTGATAGAGTTACTAATTTATTAACATTAAAATATTTAATTATAAATGTAAAACTATCTAAAATAAAATTATATATAATGCAAGAAGAGGGGTATAAATTATTTAATGAATTAGAAAATAGATTAAAAGATAATTTAGAAGAATATAAAAATTTAAAATCTATTTTAAAATTAATAAAAAATGCAATAAAAAGACTAGAAGAAATAGAAGCAATAATGTGCATATCTGATTTAAATGAATTATTATCGCAAATAATAGAAAAAGAAAATCTAATATTAAAATATTCAGCAGATTTAGCCACTAAATATAGTATTAGATTAAATGGAATAGATGTTACTTCAAATAATAAAATGGAAAGTGAATTAGAAAAATTAGATGAAGATATATTAAATTCTATTAAAACATTAAATTTACGTTAATAGAGATTTAAGTATGTAAAGCCACAAAAAATAATAATGGTATGAAATAAAATATGAAATTTTAGAATTATAAAAAATAAGTAGGTAGGAGATTAATTCTATAACGGAATCTAATACTTAAATCTCTAAATTCATAGTACATGAGTTAAAAAAATAAGTCAAATTAGTAAAATTTAATTTTGGATTATTTTTTATTATTGAAAAAAGAATTATTCTATATAGAAAATTAAATAATCAGTAAGTAGACATTATCTAAAATTAAAAAATACTGAATTTATAAAATTTTTTCAGTATTTTTAAAATTTATTTTAGCAATTTTATATAGTTCATTTTTACCATATTTAGATACTATTTTTTTTGCTATTTCATTAACACTATCAGAGGCACCTTTTAAGATAGTAACACCATATTGTTGTGATAACTTATCCATATTTTCTAAAAATAAATATCTACTTATAACACTAGCAGCAGCAACACTTAAATGTTTACTCTCACCTTTTGTTAAAAATGTTATTTTAGTAACTTTATCTGTAATATTTTCTTGTTTTAAATAAGAAAAATAACTTCTAGGACTAGTAAACTCGTCGATTATTATTTTTTGATAAGGTATATTTTTGTTAGATAATTCATATAAAACTCTATTGTGAAGTATTGCTTTTATTTTATTCATATTAAACCCTTTATTTGTAAGGTCATTAAATTTAGAGTTTGATAGAGTAAATGTAACATAAGGAATTTTTTTCATTATAATTGGAGCACATCTTCTAATTTTATCATCAGTCATTTTTTTAGAATCCATAATTTTTAGATCTTCTAAAAGTTTTCTTGTTTCTTTATTTACATAAGTAGCAGTTACAATAATAGGTCCAAAATAATCTCCTGTTCCAACTTCATCACTACCAATTGCATCATAATAATAGTATGTTTTATCATCTTCTTTTTCTTCTTTTGCTTTTAATTCTTCATCAATGTTTCTATTATTAAAGTGACTTTCTAAATCTTTCCACATATTAGCATCAATATCTGCTGATATTCCTTGAAACATTACTTTACCACTTTCATATAAAGTAATTACAGTTCCACCTTCATCTGCTTGAAAAATAGAGTAAGGTGGTTTTTTATCTCTTCTAAGTAAATCATAGTATTCAATCATTTTTTCTTTTATATTATCACTTACTTTAAATACTATTGTTTTTTGTTTTTCCATATATTTCACATCCATTTATATTCTATCACGAAAAGTGTAAAAAAAATATAAATTTTTATTGAAATTGATAAGTCGTGTGTTATAATCTTAATAGAGGTAATATTAATGTTAATGACTTACTATATTAACATGTTTTTTCCTCATGTTAATTTTTTTATAAGGAGGTAATATTTATGGCAAAATTTGATAAAGAATACTTGAAATTATGTAAAAAAATATTAGAAGAAGGAGAAGAAGTAGAAAATAGAACAGGTACTAATACTATTAAAATACCATCATATCATTTTGAATTTAATTTAGAAGAAGAATTTCCATTCTTAACTACTAAACAATTATTTTATAGACAAGCAATTTTAGAAATGTTATGGATATATCAAGTTCAAAGTAATGATGTAAGATGGTTACAAGATAGAAATGTTCACATTTGGGATGAGTGGGAAATAGATGAAGATGGAAAATGGAGAGCCACTCAAATGTTACCTGACGGAAAAGGTCATTTAGTTAAAACTAATGTTGAAAAAGACTTTGGAAAAGAATGGGCTCATACAATTGGTACTGCTTATGGATGGATTGTAAAAGAATACAAACAAATGGATAAATTAATTGATACACTTAAAAATAATCCAACAGATAGAAGAGCCATAATTAGTTTATGGCAAAATGCTCACTTAGATACAGCAGTTTTACCATCTTGTGTATGGTCAAGTGAATGGGATGTTACAAATGGACACTTAAATGCTTGGGTTCATCAAAGAAGTTGTGATGTACCACTAGGGCTTCCATTTAATATAACACAATATTCAGTTCTACTTTATATGTTAGCACAAGTTTGCAATCTAAAACCTGGTACATTAAATTGGTCTATTAAAGATGCTCATATTTATGTAAATCAAATTGAAGGAATTAAAGAACAAATTAAACGTGGCGAAGAACTTGAAGATTTACCAGCACCACAGTTGTGGTTAAATCCAGAAATAAAAGATTTTTATGATTTTGATAATAGCAAAGAATTAAAAGATGTTAAAGTATTAAATTATCGTCATCATGGAAAAATAAGTTTTCCAATTAGTCAATAGGTGAAGAATGAGTTATTCGATTATAGCAGCAATAGGAAAAAATAGAGAACTTGGAAAAGATAATGATTTAATATGGCATCTTCCAAATGATTTAAAATTTTTTAGAGAAGTTACAACAGGTAAAACAATAATAATGGGAAGAAAAACATTTGATTCTCTTCCAAAAATGTTACCAAATAGAAAACATATTGTAATTTCAAGTAGTAATAATTTTAATAGTGAAGTAAAAGTATATAAAGATATAAAACAATTACTTTTAGATTATAAAAATTCATTAGAAGAATTATTTGTAATTGGAGGTGCTAGTATATATAAACAATTTATCGATATTGCAGATAAACTTTATTTAACCGAAGTAGATGCAGAATGCTTGGATGCTAGTGTATATTTTCCAGAATTTGATAAAAATAATTACGAAAAAACAATTCTAAAAGAAAATGAAGACAATGGTATTAAATATAAACATGTCTTATATAAAAAATTATAGTAATTAAAAATAGAAGTTTAGTATTTGAACTTCTATTTTCATTCTATTTATTAGTTATTTCCACAACAACCGCAACCACAGCCGTTATTACCATTACCAAATCCATTGCCATTATTTATAAATCCTACACCGAATATAATAACTAATAAAATGAATAATACTAGTACGAATGCAGCACCATAACCATATCCACCATTATTGTAACCTGGATATGTATTATAATACATACTATTTCCACCAGCATATCCACCATTATATCCATAATAATACATAATATATTACCTCCTTATAATTTTATCTATATTATTTTATGGAATTATGTGTTTTATTGACACAACAAAAACATAAATAATTTACATTTTAATTTATTTTTTATATAATTTATATAGTATGAAAAATAGCAAAAGAAGAAAATTCAAATTATTAAGGAATATAAATAAGCCAATTTTATTATTGACTTTGATTTTTGCTATTGGAGGCGCTTTTTTAATATTAGATGCATCTAGTATATCTGCTGTTTTAACATATGGAGAAGACACATATTATTTTTTTGAAAGACAACTTTTATTTATAGCAATTGCATTAATAGCATCTTCCTTTATAATACATTTTCCAACTAAATATTATAAAGGTATATCACTACTATTATCACTTGTATTTATATTTGCATTATTGATTGTATATTTAAAAAATTCACTTTTTAGTAGTGATGTAAATGAAGTAACATTATCATTATTTGGTGGAAGATTTCAACCAGCAGAATTTTTAAAAGTATTTTTAATTATGTATATGGCATGTTTTTATGGTAGTTGGGCTAATAGTAGAGTACATATTAAATATTCATTTTTTATTCCAATAATTCTTTGTGTAGTATCCGCAGGTCTTATATTTTTAGGTGGAGACTTTGGTAGTGCTGCGATTATGGCTGCATTATATGCTCTTGTATTTATGTGTGTGCCTACAAAAGATAAATTATTTAATAGACTTAAAATAATTGCTTGTACTCTATTAGTTTTAGCAGTCCTTGTATTAAAATTTGCATATGTTGTAATACCAGAGAGTATATTAACTAGTGATTATAGATTAAATAGATTTATTTATAAAAACCCATGTGATAGATATGAAGAAAATTCAGGATATCAAGTTTGTAATGGATATATTGCAATGGATAATGGAGGAATATTTGGTAGTGGAATAGGAGAATCAGTACAAAAATATTTATATTTACCAGCAAGTCATACAGACTTTATATTTCCAATAGTAGTAGAAGAGTTAGGTGTAATTACAGGTATTGCTATTATAATAGGATATATGGTACTTATATTCTTAGTTTTTAAAGTAGCAGTTAATTCATATTCACTTCAAAATTCAATCATTTGTTATGGAATAGGTATATATTTCATGCTACATATATTTGTTAATTTAGGTGGTGTACTTGGAATTATTCCACTAACAGGAGTTCCACTTCCATTTTTAAGTTATGGTGGTAGTTTTTGTATAACAGTTATTTGTTCCTTTGCAGTAGTTCAAAGAATACATATTGAAAATATGGAAGAAAAAAGAAATAGAGAATTACAAAAAAGTCATGCTAATTAAAATATAATCATAAAAATTAATAAAAATACTTGATAATTCATATATTTTATGATATTATCATATTGCTCAAATCCGCTGCATATTATGTATGATTGAATAAAGCAAAAGGAGGAATATACGTATGAATTTGATTGATAAAATCAATAAGAAACAAATCAATCCTAATGTTCCAGCATTTCAAGTAGGGGATACAGTTAGAGTTGATGTAAAAATTAAAGAAGGTAAAAGAGAAAGAATTCAAGCATTTGAAGGAATTGTAACTGCTCGTAAAGGTGGAAGTGTTAGTGAAACATTTACTGTAAGAAAGAAAAGTGGAAATGTTGGAATTAATAGAGTTTTCCCAGTTAATAGTCCATTAATCGATAAAATTACAGTAGTTAAAAAAGGTAAAGCCAGAAGAGCAAAACTTAACTTCTTAAAAGACTTAACAGGAACATTTAAATTAAAAGAAAGAAATTAGGTTTAATGCCTAATTTTTTTAAAAATAATAGAAAGGGTGAATAGTATGAGATTTTGGCATGCAATTAAAGATTATGTATTTATAATATTAATAGTAGTTTTAATTCGTACATATATTGTGACACCAGCAATAGTAGATGGTGGCAGTATGGATACTACTCTTGCAGATGGTCAAGTTGTATTTATAAATAAAATTGCTTATAAATTTGATGATGTAGAAAGATTTGATATAGTTGTTTTAAAAGAGAAAGATACTAATGAAAAAATAATTAAAAGAATTATTGGTCTTCCAAATGAAACAATAGAATATAAAAGTAATATATTATATATAAATGGAAATGCAATTGCTCCTGTTGGTATTGAATTTAAAGAAACAGAAGATTTTACTGCTAAAACAGGTGAAAATGAATATTTTGTTTTAGGTGATAATAGACCTCTTTCAAAAGATAGTAGAATGCTTGGTAATTTTAAACAGGAAGACTTTGTAGGAAGAGTTACATTTAGATTATGGCCGCTTAATAAACTTGGTACTATTAATTAATAAGTAGAGAAATCTACTTTTTTTAATATAAAAAAAGATGTATAATATAGCAAAGGAAGTAAAATTATGAATCAAGAAAAAATTGGTAAATTTATTAAAAAAATTAGAATTAAAAATAATTTATCACAAAGTGAATTTGCAAATAGACTTGGTGTTACTTTTCAAGCAGTTAGTAAATGGGAAAATGGTAAAAATTTACCTGATATTTTAACTTTAAAACAAATTAGTAATGAGTTTAATGTTAACATTGATGAAATTATAAATGGTAAACAAAATAAAATAAAAATAGATAAATTAGCAATTCTAAATGTAATCTTAATTGTTTTTGTAATTCTTTTAACCTTTGTATTAGTATTTAAAAATAAAAATTTAATATTTTCATTAAATGAAATTAAATCAAGTAATAATGATTTTAGTGTGATTGGAAGTGTTGCTCAAAATGATGTAAAAGCATCACTTATAATAACTGAAATTAAATATAATGGTAAAGAAGATAATACAGTTTATAAAAATTTAGATTGTATTATATATGGAAAAATAAATGGTAAAAAAGTTAAATTAAGTGAATGTAAAAGAGGTAATAATAAAACATTAAAAAATTATTTAGAAAATTTAAAATTAAAATTAGATAATTATAATAAAAGTAAATTATTTAATGAAAGTGATATTTATATAGAAATAAAATTAGATGATTATAATTTAAAATCTATTTCTTATATTATTCCAATTGAAATAAAGCAAAATTAACAAATTATATTTTTAAGTAGATAATCTACTTTTTTTGTGCATTCTATACTTAAAATAAATTTAAAAAGAATATTTAAAAATAATATACAGTATTGTAAAATTTGTAAAGTGCCTCTTGATATATATATATATATACGATATAATAAGGTGGTAAAAAATAAACATAATAAAAATAGAAAAGAGGTATTTATATATGAAAAATAAAAAAGGATTTACATTAGTAGAGTTACTAGCAGTAATAGCAATATTAGCAATACTTGTAATAATAGCATTACCAAATGTACTTAAATTATTTAGAAGTGCAAAACAAAATACATTTGTAACAGAAGTGCAAAATTTAGTAAGGAGTGCAGAAAATAAATATTTAACAAGTTCATTATCAAGTGGTAGTAATGAAATATGCTTTGATAGTAAGACAAATAAATTAGATATGACAGGAAGAGATAATTTAACATATAAAATAAAACTAACAAATAAAGGAAAAATAATAGAAGTAAATGTAAGAGATGATAGTTACGAATTAATAGCATCAGAAGAAGCAGGAATAAATAGGGTAGATTTGGGAAATAAATATAAAGTAGAAAGTGCAAAAACAAGTATAACAGATTGTGATGGAAATGAATTAATTGATGGTGAAAAACCAAAAGTAAAATATGTAGAAACTGAATTAAATGGAGCAGATCCAGTACTAGGAGAAAAAATGATACCAGTAATGTTATCAGATACGGGAGTAGCAACATATGCTCATGATTATGATAAATGGTATAGTTATAAAGATAAAGAGTGGGCCAATGCAGTAATACTAGTAGACACACCAAGTAAAGAATATGTAGCAGGAGATACGATAGCAGAATCAGATATAAGGGGCTATTTTGTATGGATACCAAAATATAGTTATAGAATATTTAATTTAGGAGATTATGATAGTGTAGAAAGTAGTCAGCCAGAAAAAAGTAGTGCCCAACAAATAGAGATAGAATTTGGAATAAGGACAACAGGAGAAATTGAAGGAGAATGTATAACACCAATGGAGAGTGGTTTATTAAGAGCACAAGGAGCCACAAAAGATTGTCAAGTAGGAGACTTAATGACGCATCCAGCATTTTTAAGTATTCCATCAAATGGATTTTGGGTAGGAAAATTTGAAACAGGATATAATCAAAATGAAGATCCAAGTTTACCTATGACAGATGAAAATATATCCACTTGGACAACAGCAAAAGCACAGGTAAATGAAATAAAAACAGATAATATAATAATAAAACCAAATGTATACTCATGGAGAGGTGTAAAATTATATAATTTCTTTATGAGTGCATACAACTTTAATAGAAATTTAGATAGTCATATGATGAAGAATACAGAATGGGGAGCAGTAGCATACTTATCACACTCAAAATATGGAATAGAAGATGAAGTAAGAATAAATAATAATAGTAATTATTTAACAGGATATGCAGCAAATGAAAAAGATGCAAGTAGAAGTGAAACAGAAAATACCAAATGGAATACAAGTAATGGATATACAGCATCAACAACAGGAAACATAACAGGTGTATATGACATGAGTGGTGGATCATGGGAATATGTTGCAATGTATATAGATGGAAATAATGTTGGAAGCAGTGGAATGGAAAGTATAATAAGTAATGAAATATATAATAAATATTTAGATAAATATTCAAATTTAGTTACATCAAATACATTTTATAAATATAGAATATTAGGAGATGCAACAGGAGAGTTAGGACCATTTTATAAAGATGGTAATAATATTAAAAGTACTTGGTATGCCGACTTTTCACGATTTGTTGAGCCTAATTACCCTTTGTTTGGTCGTGGAGGTGGCTTTGGTGAATCTAATTATTCTGGTCAATTTTACTTTAATAGAGGTACAGGTGGTGCCTACTCTAATGATAGCGCGCGTATGGTCCTTAATCCTTAGTTAATTTAATAATTAAAGAATAGATCTTTTATAAAATTTATTTTTGAAATATATTTTGAAACTTAATTTTTTATAGCTCAACTTTTAGTTGAGTTATTTTCAACTAACTTTTTATTTTATTTAAAGTTAAAATTTATTATAGTTAGTATAAGAAAGGAGAGGAATATGAAAAAATTAAGTTTAGTACTACTATCTATATTATCAATCTTTTTTATACCTAATATTATGGCAAGTGAAATTGATTTATCTAATTATGATACTGAAACATTAGAAACTATATTTAAGGATGAAGGGATTAATGCAGATTTAAGTAATTATAAAGAAAGTGATGATAAAATAAATATATACTTATTTAGAGGTAGAGGTTGTCCTCATTGTAGTGATTTTATAAATTATGTAAATAATACATTATTAAAAGATTATTCAAAATATTTTAATATAATATCTTTTGAAACTTGGTATAATGAAGAGAATGCAAGACTTTTAAATCAAGTAGGAGAATTTTTTGGATATGATGTTAACTCTAAAGAATTTGGAATACCATTAATTATAATAGGTGATAAAACATTTGTAGGATATGGGGATAGTTATAATGAACAAATAGAAGAAGAAATAGTAAATTTATATAATAGCAAAGACAGATATGATGTATTTAAAGAAATGGCTAAACCTTCAAACAAAACAGAGCCTTTGAGTGATACATTTACTATTGTATTTTTAAATTTTATTATTTCTTCAATATTGTTAGTAATATTGTTAATATATAATAAGAAAAGTAAAGATAAGATAATTGAAGAAATTAATTTATTAAAAAAAGATATAAAGAAAAAATAAAGCATTTAGTTAAAAAACTAAGTGTTTTTATTTAAGAAATCATCTCTTTTTGACTTTTTCATGATTTTGTGGTATAATCTACAATACTTTAAGGGGGTAAGTATATGAAAAAGAGTTATTTATCATTAGAAGTTATTTGTCATAGAAATGGAAAAGATGATGAAAAATTAGTTTTTCAAAATAATGAATATAAAACTAAACCTATTATAAATAGAGTACATATGAGTAATGAGGGAATACTTGCTAGTATAGAAAATCAAAAAGTAGATTTATTTAAACAATTATATAGAAGTATTAAATTACCAGAAGATATTGAATCTTTCTCATTAGTACTAACTAAAAATGAAAATTGTATAAGTAAAAATTGTAGTGTAAGTAAAAATATTTCATCTAAGGAATTACTAAGAGTTGGAACCAATTTATTTGCATATGAAAGTTCTATTAAAAATACATTTTTAGTAAATAAAGAAGAATTATCAAATATATTAGAGTTATTATCAATAATATCATTTGAATATATAAAAGAAAGAAATTTAAGAAAATCTGGTAATAATAGTAAAGATTTTTATGAAATATTAAATGAAGCACTAAATTATAAGTTTAATATAGTAAATACATTAAAATTGAGTAGGTAATTATGATAAAAAATATATGGAAAATGTATCAAAATGAAAATGTAGATAATATAATTATTAGAAATAATTTATTTAGAGTTACAGGCTTTATAGAAGAAAAATATGATTTTTCAGATTTAGAAACTTTAAGAAATATTATTAATGATTATTTTTCTAATAGTAAATATAATAAAATTGTTATAGTAAAAATTGTATATAGTGATTCAAATAAACCAAAATATACTAAAATTTGTGAATATGAATCTAATTTAAGTGATTATGACGCGATAATATTATGTGAAAAACAATATTTAAGTATATTAAAAGATGAAATAAAAAATATAAATAATAGTGTAAAATTAATAAGAAAATAATATATTAATTTTAAAAATACGAAAAGTATAATAAAAATTGTATTTTTAAGTACTTTATGGTATAATATTGCTTGCTAAAAAGAGGTGATAATATGAATAATATGGAACAAGAAGTTTTAAATAAAATGATTAAAATATATAAACCAGATGGATATGATTGGATGGGAACTCCAATTACAAAAACTAACCCTTTAACATATCATCATATCATTAAAAGAAAAGACGGAGAGACTTCTATTTCTAATGGTGCATTACTTACAAAAAGTAGCCATAGAAAATTAAATATATTAGAAAATTGTGATAAAGATTTATATGATGAATGGCAATGGTTATTTTATGCTATTAACTATTCTTTAACAAAACCTCTTCCTGCTTATGTAGAAATGATGGAAGAATTAAAAGAACAAACAAATAGTATAATTTACAATAAAAATCCAAAATTGAGTTTAAAGCAATAAAAGAATTTGGTATAATATTAATATAAAGGAGGATGATACCATGGTTAATGATCTTGACAATAGTATTATCTTTTATGACAACAGATTTCAATCAGATATAAGATTTGTTGATATTATCCCTGAAATCCAAAGTAAAAGAGAAGAATGCCTTAAAAAATATGGAGTTGATCATTTTGATTCATTATTAGATAATGAAGCATTTAAGGCACAACAATTAAATAAAGAAAAACAAGAAGAAAAGGGACCTGTATTAAAACTAAAATAAATTTTAATTATCAAATTTTAGTTAAATATGTGGTATTAGCACTTTCTAAAAAGAGAGTGCTTTTGTTTTAATAAATTTTATGATACAGTAATTTAAACTAAAATCTTTATTTTATATAGAAATTTACTTGAAATTCGACAAATTTTGTAATATAATTACTTATAGTCATGAAGGGAGGGAAGAAATAATGACACACGTAGAAGTTAAAGATGGTAATGTTGAGGGTGCATTAAAACGTTTTAAAATGAAAGTTCAAAGAAGCGGAATCCCTACTGAAATGAAAAAAAGAAGAGAATATTCTAAACCTGGAATTGTTAGAAGAGAAGCAAAAAAAGAAGCAATTAGAAATGCTAAAAAACATAATAAACAAAGATATTAATAAAAGGAGAGATACTTGTGTTATACGATAAAATATCAAAAGATATGATAAGTGCTATGAAAGAAAAAGATAAAGATACTCTAAGCACTTTAAGATTATTAAAATCAGCAATAGATTTATATCTTATAAATAATAAAATGGATAGACATGAAACTACTGATGAAGTTGTAATTGAAGTTGTAAGTAAACAAGTAAAAACTCATAAAGAAAGTATTGAAGAGTTTAAAAAAGGAAATAGACAAGATTTAGTAGATGGACTTAATAAAGAAATAGAATTATTAAGTAAATATTTACCAGAACAATTATCAGAAGAAGAAATAAGAAATGAAATTGATAAAGTATTTGATAAAATAAAACCTACATCTATTAAAGATATGGGAGCAATTATGAAAGAATTAACTCCAATATTCAAAGGTAAAGCAGATATGAAACTTGTAAATACTATTGTAAAAGAAAAATTAAATTAGAAGTTACTTATGTAATTTCTTTTTTTTGTTCTTTTTTAAAATAAATAATCATATCTTTTATTGATGATTATGATAAAAAAATATGCTTTAAATAAAATAGCCGTCGCGACATTATGTTTAATATTACTAGGAATGTTTTATTTTATACCAACAAGTGCTAATATAGAAACAAATGTAGAAGAAAATAAAAATAAAACAAAAGAAAATGTAGTATATTTATTAGATGAAGATAATTATGTATCAAGAGTTACAACATTTTATGATGAAAAAGATATAACAGAAGATATAAAGAAAAAATTAGATATTTTAATTAATGGTAATGAAGATATTAATGAATTTTATCCATTAATTCCAAAAACTACTAAAATAAATAGTGTTAAAGTTGATAAAGATAGTGTATATATTGATTTTAATAAAGATATATTAAAAGTAAATAAATATTTAGAAGAATCAATGATAGAATCAATTGTTTATACTTTAACTGAAATAAATGGAATAGAAAAAATATATATAACGATAGATCAAGAAAAATTAACAAAATTACCTAATTCTAATAAAGGGCTTCCTTATCCATTAACAAGAAATATTGGAATTAATAAAGAATATAATATAACTAGTTTTGATAATATAGATAAAACAACAGTATTCTTTTTGAAAGAAAATAATGATGAATCATATTTTGTACCTGTTACAAAAATTAGTAATGTAGAAGCAGAAAAAATAGATATTATTATTGAAGAGTTAAAAAGTAGTGTTAATGCACAAAATAATTTAAATGGATATATTACTGATAATGTTGAACTAGTTAGTTTTAATAAAACAGATGATAAAATGGATTTAGTATTTAATAGTTATATATTTACTGATAATAAAATACTTGAAAGTGTAGAATATGTAATATCTAAATCTATATTTGAAAATTATGATGTTAATGAAGTTACATTTAGTAGTGAAGATAAAGAAAATATTGATACTATTAAAAAAGGAGATAATATGAATTTAAATAGTATTTCAAATAATGAAATAATTAATAATAAAAATAGTAAAAATAATCAAAATAATAAACAAGAAGAAAATAATAATATCACTCCTGAAAATACAGAAGAAAATAATACAACTAATGAAGATACAATAACTAATAAATATAATTATTAAGAACTATCTAAAAATTATTTATAATAGTTCTTTTGTTTATACAAATTAAATGTTATAATTATAAATAGAATAATGGGTGATAAAAGTGACAAGTAAAACAATGAAAATTATATTAATTTGGTTAATTGTAATATCATTTTGTATCGGAATATATGGACTATTATTAAAAAAAGATAAAGAAAAAGAAGTCCCAAAAGATAATAATGAATTAGTATGTGATTATAATTTAGGTAATACGAATTATAATAGTGAATTAAAAAATTTATGTGAAAGTAGTAAAATTAAATATACTGCATATACAACATTAGATTACTTAAATGATAAAGATAAATATTATTTTGAAGATAATATAGCAAAATATTTTAATTCTGAATATTATACAAATATTAATGAAATAACTGCTCAAACTAAAAAATATTTAATTTTAAGTTATCTAGATTTTAAAGAAAATAGTTGTTATTCAAAAAATTTAATAAATGAAGTAAGTAAAAATATATTTACTTTAAATAATAATACTGAAAATGAAGAAGAAATAGATGAAAATGAAAATAATATTAATTTAGAAGGTGTATTTGAGCAAAGTGAAATAAAGAATAATTTTATTTGTGTTAATAGTATTAATTCTAATAGTGTAGTTAAATTATCACTTCAAAATAATTCTGAATTTGATATAAATGAATTATATTATTTAATAAATAATAATGATAAAATAGAAATAAATATTCAAGATAAAACTATTAAAAATATAAATGATTACAATATAGAAGAGTTAGAAGTAAATGGATTTAAAAAATTTAATATTATTGAAAATATTTCTCCATATATAACACTAATAAATTATGAAAATATAGATGATGATAATTTTATTAAAATGAATGAAGAATATAAAATAAATGATAAAATAACTATTAAACTAGATAATAACAATTTATATATTAATAGTGAACAATTATTTAAAAATGTAGATAAATTAATTATAGATAAAAAAAATCAAAGAATGATTGTTTTAAATAAAAAACAAATTTATAAAATAAAATTTAGTGATTTAAATAGTTTTAATTCTATTGATGACTATAAAATTAATAATTATGAATTTAGTGATATATATTTATATGATAATAAATTTAATAAAATTGAAGATTTAATTTTTGAAACAAAAGATAAAACTTATTATTCACTTGAAAAATCAAGTATAATAGATGCATATAGTATAGAAAAAGAAATAAACGTAGATAATACTTCTAAATATATTTATAAAATTAATGTAAATGATGGTAGTGTTAGTGCTAATAATGAACAAATGAATATTAAAGCAAAAATGTTATTAGGTAATTATTTTATAACAGATGATGATTATTTATATTCTATGTATGAAAATAGTAAATTAATGGATAGTAAAATTAAAAGTATATATAGACAAACTATTAGTACTAATGATAATAATACATTATATAAGTTTTTGATAGAATTTGAGAATAATGAAAAATTAATGTTTTATGATTTTTACTAATAAATATTGATTTTTAATTAATTATTTATTATAATCATTTGTGTAAACGCGAAGAAGTGGAAGAGTAAATATACTTACAATTTATAGAAAGTTAATGGTTGATGGAAATTAATAGTTGAAGTATTTTGAAAGACACCACATGAGTGCATGAAGAATTTAGTAGAACATGCCGGGATAAACCCGTTATAATAATTGAGTGACTATAAACTAGTAATTAAGGTGGTACCACGGATATAACAATGATTCGCCCTTTGTATTGAATCATTGTTTTTTATTGAAAGGAAAGATGAAAATGGAAAAAATTAAATATTATAATATTAATAATGTAGGTGAAAATGTATCTATTAATGGATGGGTATCTAGGGTTAGAAATCTAGGAGGAGTTGTATTTATAGACCTTAGAAATAGAAGTGGAGTAATACAAGTAGTAGTAAAACCAGAAAGTAAATATTATGAAATTGCTAATAGTTTAAAAAATGAATACGTTATAAATGTGAAAGGTAAAATAGTAGAAAGAGAAAATAAAAATAGTAAATTATTATCTGGTGAAATTGAAGTAGATTTAACTGAGTTAATATTAATTAATAAATCAAAAGAAATACCTTTTCAAATAAGTGATGATACTACTGCGCTTGAAGATACTAGACTTAAATATAGATATTTAGATTTAAGAAGAGAAAGTTTAAAAAATAATTTTGCTATTAGAAATAAGATAACTTTTGCAACTAGAAAATTTTTAAATAATTTAGATTTCTTAGAAGTTGAAACACCTATTTTATGTAAATCAACACCAGAGGGTGCAAGAGATTATTTAGTACCAAGTAGAGTTAATAAAGGTAAATTTTATGCATTACCACAATCTCCTCAAATATTTAAACAATTATTAATGGTATCTGGTTTTGAAAGATATTATCAAATTGCTAAATGTTTTAGAGATGAAGATTTAAGAGCAGATAGACAACCTGAATTTACTCAAATTGATGTTGAAATGTCATTTGTTGATGAAGATGATGTTATGAGTTTAGGTGAAAATCTAGTAGCAAGTATATTTAAAGATGTAAAAGATATTGATATAAGTTTACCACTTAGAAGAATGAAATATGATACTGCAATAGAAAAATATGGTAGTGATAAACCAGATTTAAGATTTGAAATGGAAATTAAAGATATAACAGAAATATTTAAAAACACTACATTTAGTGTATTTAAAAATGTTATAGATGAAAATGGTATTATTAATGCAATAGTAGTTAAGAATGCAAGTGATAAATATTCAAGAAAAGATTTAGATAAATTAACTGAATTTGTAAAAACTTATAATGCAACAGGTCTTGCATATCTAAAATATCAAAGTGAAATAAGTGGCTCTATTTTTAAAGTTTTAAGTGAAGAAGAAATTAATGATATTAAAGATAAATTAAATATTGAAGATAATGATTTAGTTTTAATTATTAGTGGTGAATATAAAACTGTTAAAACATCACTTGGCGCGCTTAGATGTAAAATTGCAAAAGACTTAGATTTAATAGATAAAAATAGATATGAATTATTGTGGGTAACTGATTTTCCATCATTTGAATGGAGTGATGAAGAAAATAGATTTATGGCATGTCATCATCCATTTACTATGCCAAAAGACGAGGATGTAGATAAATTACTTACTGATAAAGCACACTGCTATTCAAAAGCATATGATATAGTTATTAATGGATATGAAGCAGGTGGAGGTTCTATTCGTATTCATGATGAAAAAGTACAAGAAACTATGTTTAAAGCATTAGAATTAACAGAAGAAGATATAAAAGAGAAATTTGGTTTCTTTGTAGATGCATTAAAATATGGTTGTCCTCCTCATGGTGGATTTGCTCTTGGTCTTGATAGACTTACAATGATACTTTGTGGAGCAGAGAATATACGTGATGTTATTGCATTCCCTAAAACTGCTAGTGCAACTGATTTAATGTGTGAATGCCCTAATGTAGTAGATCAAAAACAATTAGACGAATTAGGTATAAAACTTAAATAAATTGTCTAAATTTAAAAAAAGTATTGAAAATTACTTAATATTGTTGTATACTTTATTAAGTAATTTTTAAAAATTGTCCTTGTAGCTCAGCTGGATAGAGCAACGGCCTTCTAAGCCGTCGGTCACACGTTCGAATCGTGCCAAGGACACCACTTAAGTAAATAAGCCCTTAAAAAGGGCTTTTTTATCTTATAGGAAAGTTCAAGGAAATAAAAAAGAGAAAAATAAAATAAAAAAAGCATAACAAAGAAAATTCAATTAATA
>CANRJN010000023.1 GCA_947630945.1 uncultured Bacilli bacterium
TCTATTAATGTGAATCCTTGTTTTTTCATATACATATACCTCTATTTTCCACCCTAAATTTTACTATATATATATATTGCAAGAGGTACTTTAAAAAAATTATGTTCTATAAGTTTAATTTAAGTTAATTATGTAATTTATATGCACGTACTTTTGATAAATGATATCCACAATCAAAAAATTGTCTATATTTTGTTATATCATCTAATGTTACAGGTTTTTCTATTATTTCAAATAAATTAGATTTATCTATTAATTCATTAGGATATTGCGCTAATACTTCTGCAATAGAAGGTTTAAATATTGTAGAGTATGCATAAGTATGTAAACATAAAAAATCATCAATTATTTCTAATCTATTTATATCTATTATAGATTTTTTATTTTTATTAATATTTTCTAAATAAGATATTCCTCTTAAATCCAATAATTCAAATTCTTTTAATAAATATTTTTGTTCTTTTATTGTAACAATTGGTTTTATTTTATTATATAGTTCTAATAATTTATTATCATTTATTCTTGGTATTTTAATATCCTTTGTTATTTCTATTTTATTTCTTCCATAAAGTTCTTCCATGAAAATCACCTAAATAAGTATTATATTTAAAAATAAAAATGTGTCAATAAAAAAGATTCTAATTTACCCGGGAATTAGAATCAACAGAAGCACTTACCTCGGCGGTTTGGCAGCCACTTCATAATTTAATTATACGATTGTGATATATTATTGTCAAGCATAAATTTAATTTTTTGTTTTTTTTAAATAAAAGAAATAAGAATTATATCTTATTTCTTAGAAATTATAACCTCTACCATAGTAGTTCTTGATGTATATGTAAGTCTTACATCACTACCACTTACTATAACAGGTACTCTTACTGTTCCAGGTTCTAAATTAGATAAATCAACAGAGGCTTTTATGTCACTTGCTTCTAATTTATTTAATAATGATGAAACTCCTTTTACAACTACATCTACTTTTGTACTCTCTTCATTACCTGCTAGAGCCTTATATTTATCTGTATCTAAATTTTCAAATGTAATTGGTATTCCATTAAATTCTTTTGATGTTTCTTTTTCCATTGTAACTTTAATAGTTACATTAGTTGCTGACATAGATCTTACACCATTTGGTTTTACTAAACTTTCTTGATATGTTTTATTTTTATTAAGTCCTTCTACATCTATTTCTACTTTTAATTCACTAATTGAATCTAATGCTGCTTCTTCTCCATATAATGTTACACTCTTAACATTTGGTGTAATTGAAGCAATTGCACTACCACTTGCTACTTCTCCAACAGGTACAACATTAATTGGTACTACTTTACTAGGAGATGTGATTGTAACAGTAGCAGTTACTGTTTCTGGTACTATTTCTATATCTGTTATTTCAGTACCTTTATCATCATATGCTACTAATTTTACATTTTCAAGTGTATATGTTCCGGCAGCAGTTGCATTAAGAGCACTTGCATCAACTATTGCTTTAACACTTGCTACTGTTGCTAATTTTTCTTTATATGATTTAATAATAACTTCATCTCTATCTAATTCTACATTACTAATTACCAAAGTATTATTTAACTTATCTGTATTTAAAATATCAGTAGTAAGTGTTCTTGATTCACTTACCTTTGGATAAATAACAATTGTTACATTAGATGGATCAATTTTATAATCTAATGATTTAATTGGATTATTATATCTAACATTTACTTTTTGTGTTCCGACAGATAAATCAGTTAAATCAAGTGTTAATAAATGTTCACCTAATTGTTCTGCTAGATATAGGTCACTCTTTCTACCCATTAAAACTATATCTCCTGTTTCAGGTACACCTTCAATAACATATGCTTCTTCATTATAATCAAGTTTAATTGGTTGATTTGATAAAACAATTGATTCAGTATCAGTTAAATTAATTATTTTTAAATCAACTGCAAAGAATGCACAAACTGCTAAAAATAATGATACATATATAAGTGTATTTGGATTATTAAGTATTTTATCAATTGTATTTTTATTACTTATTGAATGACCTATAAAATATATAAATTTAGAGAGCGGTGTTATTAATATAACATCAATTATTTTATAAATAACTCTAAATAATTTTTTAAAGAATTTGAGAATTTTATTCAGAAATTTCTTCATTTTCTTCACTCTCACTTTCTGTCTCATAGAATGTTTCTTTCTTAGGTTGTAATTCTTCAAGTAATAATAATTTAGCGTCATCTAATGATAAATTATAATTAAGTTCACTTTCTATTGCTATTGATATTCTTCCTGTTTCTTCACTAACTATTAATGCTATTGCATCACTTATTTCACTAATTCCAAGTGCTGCTCTATGACGAGTTCCAAGTCTTTTAGAAATTGATGGATTCATACTTGTTGGAAATACACTTCCAGCACAAGTTATTTTATCTCCTTGAATTATTACTCCACCATCATGAAGTGGATTATTTGGGAAGAATATTGATATTAATAATTCACTACTAATATCTGCATATAATTTATTAGCAGGTTCTATATATTGAGCCAAACTATAATCTCTTTCAATAACTATTAATGCACCTATTTTATTTTTCTTTAAATATTCTACTGCATTAATAATTTCATATACCATTTTTTCTCTTTCATCAACAGTAAGAGTTTTATGTCTTCCAAGTAATTGAGTTCTACCTATACTTTCTAGTACACTTCTAATTTCTGGTTGAAATATTACAATTACTGCAAGTGGTCCCCAAGAAATAATATATTCTAATATTATTCCCACTGTATTTAATTTTAAGAAATCACTTAATAATTTTAAGATTATTATAAAAAATACACCTTTAAATATTAATCTTAATTTAAAATTCTTTATTGAAAACTTTAATAATTGATAAATTAAAAACCATACTATAACTATATCTAATATTTTAGACAAAGTACTAAGAATTGCATTTAACATTTAATTAATCACCTCTGTACTAAAAATATTATACACTATTTAAAACCTTTTTTCCACACATTTATATTTCATTTACATTACTTAATTAAAAAAAGCACTATGTATTAACATAAATGCTTATCTAGATTCTACAACAAGTTTTATTGCTGTTTTTTCTTTTCCATCAATAACTACATCGTAGAAAGCCGGTGTACAAATTAAATTCATTCCAAGCGGTGCTACAAAGCCTCTTGCTATTGATATTGCTTTTATTGCTTGATTGACAGCACCTGCTCCTACTGTTTGAATTTCAATTTGTTTGCTTCCTTCTCTAAAAGAATTAGCAATACTTCCTGCTACCTTTTGAGAAATACTTTTACTTGATACTTTAATTATATCCATAATTCACCTCACTTAATTTATATGAAATTATGTATTAAATAATACACAATTAATAAAATTTAAAAGGATAAATAAATATAATTATATTAGATATTTTAAGAAATTTAGCAATTTTTACTTTACTTAAATCAAAATTTATGTTAAATTATATTTGACTTAAAAAGAGGAGGCAAGTTTTAAATGGCAAAAAATTTATCAAATAGAAAAAATATGAGTTCACAAAATAGACCATTTTCAGAAAAAGCAACTAAAAAAACTCAAAAAGTTAATTTACAAGCAACAATGGTAAATGGTAAAAAAGTTAGACTTTCTACAAAAGAAATAAGAACAAATAAAAAGAATAAATAAATTGGGGTTTCCTAATTTTTTTATTCTTATTTTTTATTTAATAATTTCTTGTTCTAAAACTAAATCAATATTATAATGTTTTTTAACTTCTCTTTTAACTTTATTTATTAATTTAATTACATCACTACTTTTAGCAGTTCCATCACTAACTATAAAATTAGCATGTTTAGGACTTATATAGGCACCACCTATTTTATAATTTTTAAGTCCTAAATCATCAATTAATTTACCAGCAGAGTAACCACTTGGATTTCTAAATACACTTCCATTAGATGGATGAGTTAAATCTTGTGATGAAATTCTTTTTTTAGTATTTTCTAATATTATTTTTTTAATATCTTCAACATTTGATTTAGATAATTTAAATTTACAAGATAATACTATAATATTTTTATTGTTTTTTAGCATTGAATTTCTATATTCAAATTTTAATTCTTTATTAAATAACTCTTTAATACTCTTGCCATCATAAACTTTTATATTTAATAATACTTCACTAATACTACTATTAAAAGCACCAGCATTACCTACTACACTTCCACCAATAGTGCCAGGTATACCACTTGCAAATTCAAGACCTTTATATCCTTTATATGAAATTTCTGTTGCTATTTTATTTAACATACAACCAGATTCTACATTTAAAACATCATCTTTAATTTCATATTTATTAAATTTTTCTAAATTAACAATAATGCCATTATAATAGTCTGGAAGAATAATATTAGATCCATTACCAATAACAAAATATTTATAATTATTTTCTTTAATTAAATTTATTGCATCTATTAATTCTTTTTCATTACAAGGTTTTATCATAGCAAAAGCATTACAATCAAATCTAAATGTATTGTAATTTTTTAAATCAATATTTTCTATTGTTTCACAAATTTTACTTAATTTTTCAATCATTTATTTAAATACTCTTCTATACTTTCTCTACCAATAATATATGATGATATTTTTCCATTTGTTATTTTAATTAATGTTATATCATTTATTTTAAGTTCATTTACATTTTTTGCTTTGTTATTAGCAGTATCACTTTTATATTTACTATTCTCTTTTTTACTCATATCAACTTTATATACAGGTATTGTTTCATCTTCAACAAGAGAATTTATATAAACATCACTTGTAAAATCATTTTCATAATTATCAAATAATACATAATAATTTTTATCACTTCTATTAAATACTGTTCCAATAGGAATAAATTCATAATCAAATTCAGTATTTTCTTTTACAGGTGCAGTATATCCAGCATCAAATACACCTAGACTTTTCATACCAAGTACTATTAAATAACATACTCCCATAAATATAAATACGCCTAGTAAAGTATATCCAAATGATTTAATAGTATCCTCAGTAGTTTCCTCTTTTTTATCTTTATTTCTAACTCTTTTTTGAGTTTTATACTTGATTTGCATCTTATTTTTTGCCATTTTACTCATCTCCGTACTAAAATTATAGCATATTTTTACTATTTGTACCATTTATTTGTTGATTTTTCTTTCTTTTTAGTATATAATTTATTAAGTATTTAAGTGGCAGTGCTATAAATAATTATAATGTGTTTCTTGAAAATAATAAGTAACTTCTGCCAAAGCGAAAGTTTAATAGAAACTCCCTATAATTTAAATATAGTGCCTTTTAATACAAATATTTTTGTAAAGGAGGTAAAATACGTATGTCAAGATATACTGGACCTGTCTATAAGAAATCAAGAAGATATGGTTTTTCTACTCTTGAAACTGGTAAAGAATTAAGACGTAAACCTACTGCTCCTGGAATTCATGGAACTAGTAGAAAGAAACTTAGTGAATATGGTGTTCAATTACAAGAAAAACAAAAAGTAAGATTCTTATATGGACTTTCTGAAAAACAATTAAGAAAAACATTTGATGCAGCAGGTAAAATGCAAGGTATTCATGGTTATAACCTACTTGTTCTTTTAGAAAGTAGACTTGATAATTTAGTTTATCGTATGGGATTTGCTAAAACTAGAAAAGCTGCAAGACAACTTGTTAATCATGGACATATATTAGTAGATGGTAAAAAAGTTGATATTCCATCTTTCAGAGTTAAAGTTGGAAGTACTGTTTCTGTTAAAGAATCATCAATGGATCATCCATCTATCAATGAATGTTTAAATATGGATATTAATATTCCATCATTTGTAACAGTTGATAAAGCAAAAAAATCTGGTGTTTATGTAAGATATCCTGAAAGAGAAGAATTAAATGCTGATATTAACGAAGCATTAATCGTTGAATTCTATAATAGATAGTAGAAACCTAATCCAAGTGATTAGGTTTTTTCATACAAAAAGTAACAAAATTAATTGTTACTTTTTTAGTTATTTTAATTCTAATTTTGGCCCTTTTTCATTATCAATTTCTTCTCTCATCATTTTATATGCTGTTAGTGTATTTTTAAGAAGCATTGATACAGTCATAGGTCCTACTCCTCCTGGTACAGGTGTTACATATGAACATTTCTCTTCAACATTTGGATTAACATCTCCATAAATTTTTCCATTTTCACGTGTAATTCCAACATCAATTATAACAGAACCTTCTTTTACCATATCTTTATCTATTAGATGTTTTTTACCAACAGCTACGATTAGTATATCTGCATTTTTAGTATATTCTTCTAAATTTTTAGTATGAGAGTGACATGCAGTAACTGTTGCATTTCTTTTTAAGCATTCAAGTATTAATGGTTTACCTACTAAGTCACTTCTTCCAACTATTACTACATTTTTACTTTCTAAATCTATTTTATAATAATCAAATATTTCAAGTATTCCTTTTGGTGTACATGGAATTAATACTTCATTTCCACTCATTAATCTTCCCATAGATATATCTGTAAGTCCATCTACATCTTTATTTGGATCTATTGTATTTAATATTTTTCTTGAATTAAATTTTTTAGGTATTGGAAGTTGTAATATAATTCCATTTACTGTTTTATCTTCATTTAATTCTTTTATTTTATTTATGATTTCACTTTCTTCACTTGATTCATCATAATTAAAATGCATCATACTCATACCTACAAATTCGCATGCTTTCTTTTTATTATTAACATATACTTTGCTTGCTTCATCATCACCTACTGTTACTACTGCTAGAATTGGTGTTTGATAATATGAATATAAATCTGATTTTATTTCCTCTTTTATTTTTAAACTTAAATTTTTACCATCTATTTTTATCATTATTTTTTCTCCTCGTAGTCTTTTACAAATCTAATTTTTAATATTACTTGATCAACTATTGGTTTATCGTTATCATCTGTTGCTATTTTAGCAACTTTATCAAGTACATCATAACCATTTAATAGTTTTCCAAATGCAGCATAAGAACCATCTAAAAAGTTAGAGTCTTTATGTACAATAAAGAATTGACTTGATGCAGAGTTCATAGTTTCATCTGTTTCTTCCATTCCCGCTTGTGGCCCTCTTCTTGCCATAGATAATGTTCCTCTTGTATGTGATAAATCATTTGGTACACCATTTAATGAAAATTCCCCTTTTATTGTTTCTTCACTTCCTCCACTGCCTGTTGCAGTAGGATCACCTGTTTGAATCATAAATCCATTAATTACTCTATGAAAAGTTAAGTTATCATAGAATTTTTCACTTACTAATTTTTTAAAATTTTCAACTGTTATTGGCGCTATTTCTGGATATAATTCAGCAACCATAATTCCATAATTTTTTACTTCAATCATTACAGTATTTGTTTCTTCTTCACTTATCACATACTTAGTATTTTCTATTTCATATACATTATCTTTTAATGTATAATTTGAAGAACTACAAGCACCAAGTATAGTACAAGCACCAAACATTGCAAAAAATTTCATTAGTTTTTTCATTCTATCACCTCACAATTTTATTTTACAAAATTTATACATAAAAGTCTATTAATCTAATGTTAATTATTTGTGAAAATATTTTTTTATTTTATTTTTAATAACTTGTTTTATAATTACTTCTTATTTTTAAATTCATATATATTATATATATTAAAATAATAAGAACTTATGAAAATTTTAATTCATAAGTTCCTGATTTATTTAACAATTGTTATTCTTGCATAGCCATTTCCTGCATGTCCTTTTTCAGTTCCTCCCGATGGGGATGGCATACTTTCGTTACCAGCGCTCATCTGTGTCTCTGTAAATACTTTATTGCTATAATGATTTGGTGAATCTAAATGAATTATATTATTTTCTGTTGAATCTTTGCTTATTGCATTACATCCAGAATATCCTGATATAAATGATGATCCACCTGTGCCTGAGGATTTTAATAAAACATTTTGAGTATTACCACCATAATATCCGCCTCCGCCTCCACCAACACCATCTCCTGAGGCAGCGTTATCTCCTGAGACAGTACCAACACCATCCATTCCTTTTCCAAAAGCATATCCACTCGTTTGACTTCCACCTAGAAGTGTATCATATAATGTTCTTGCTGAAAGTCCTCCGCCTTCTCCAACATCAAAATTCCAAGACCTTCCACCGCCACCAGCAGCAACCATAATTCTTGATTTTAAACTTTCAAAATTATCCCACTTACCATTATTAAGTCTTACATCTGTGGCGCCTCCGCCTCCTCCTGATGATTCATCATCAGTGCCATCCCAACTTCCACTGCCTCCACCATTATATCCTCCTGGTGTATTTTCTTTTAAAATTGCATCTATTCCACCGCCTCCTACATAAATGTATAACTTTTCATCTTTATTTAAAGTTATTTGTCCTACTGTATATGCTCCATTTCCACCTTTCATTGCTCTAGCGCCACTCATTAATGAAGCACCGCCTTGGGCTCCCCATAATTCTATTTTATATGTTCCATCCATTGGAACAATAAATTCATATTCGCTTCCTTTATAGTCGAATGTATAAATTGATTGTATCCAATGAGCATATAATGTTATTGATTCACTTATATTTGACAAATTTTCTTCTATAATATTTCCGTTTTCATCTATTATTTTTATTTCTGTTTCTGGTATAAAATATCCTAAAAATTTATTTCCTTCTTTGCTTGGTATTTTATCTAATTTGTTTAGTTCTGTTTTTCCATCTTCTCTTATTAATTTTCCATTCTTTATGTATCCTTTACTAGGCACACTTCCTTCATTTTCTCCAAATGTTATAAGTGGTAAACCTAATGTGTTTCCTTCTTGTATTACATCTCCTGAGCATCCTATTATCGAAGTTGATTCTTGCAAAGTATTTACTTTATATTTGTTTGCTATATCTGCTCTATTTATTCCATCTGTGTTTTCTGCAAGTAACTCATAACTATCATCTGTTACTTTTACTTCTATTATTGCTCCTTTATCTGATAGTTTTATCACATATTTTAAATTATTTCTTCCATTCATATCTAATGGATTACTTAAACTATCAAAGCAAGTATTATTTCCACTTGATAATGAACTTGTTAAATACTTATCTTCTGCACTTCTCACTAAATTTTGTACTTCATTTGCAAATGTATTTTCTTTTGCACTTCTAAATAATTTAAGTACATTTGGAAGCGCGATAATTACAAGTATTGCTAGTATTGCTATTACTGAAAGCAGTTCTACTAATGTAAATCCTTTTTTCTTTTTCATTTATAAGTACCTCTTTTCTATTTTTATTATGTTTATTTTTTACCACCTTATTATATCGTATATATATATATATCAAGAGGCACTTTACAAATTTTACAAAAAAATGATACATACGTACCATTAATTTATATATTCTTTTTTTATATTATCATCAAGTACACAAGTAACTTCACTAGGTGCTTCACTATATGTATCACATAAATAATCACATATTCTCATAACATCTTTTGAGTCTTTTATTACATCAACTATATCAAATAATTTAACATCTTCATCTATTTTAATAAATGTATTACACATACAGATATTACCTACAATTTTGTATTTTTTATCTTTTATATATACATATCTTCCTTTATTAGGTTTTAATAAACCATCTGCATATCCAATAGGAATAATACCAATTAATTCATTATCTTTTGTTGCGGTATAAGCACCATCATAACCTAATGTATCCCCCTTTTTAAGTTCTCTTATTTTAATAATATGAGTTTTTAAACTAATTACTGAATCAAATCTTTCATCATTAGTAAGTCCATATAATAAATCCCCAATTCTAATACCATTTGTATACTTAAATTTAGGATAAAATAATAAAGACTCACTATTCATAATATGAACCATAGGAAATTCATAATCTAGTTTACTATATAGGTGATTAAATGCTTCAATTTGAGAATCTACTAATTCTTTTTTTATAGCATAATAAATATGAGTATAAATTCCTTCTACTTTTATACCATTTGATTTGGAATAATCAATTATTTCTTTTATTTCTTTTACATCACTACTACCAAATCTATTCATACCTGTATTTACTTTAATATGAATTTTTAATTTATGAGTGTTTTTTATTGCTTTTAAATAATTTATATCATCTATTGTTATTGAAATATTATTTCTTATACATTTATTTATACTTTCTGGAAATACAGGTGTTAAAATTAATATTCCTTTATTAGTATATTTTCTTACCTTTAATGCTTCATCGATATTCGAAACTGCAAAAAAATTAATACCTGATTTTTCCATTGTTTTAATTACATTTTCATATCCACATCCATAAGCATTTGCTTTTACTACACCAATATAATATTTATATTCAGGGTAATCCTTAATTATTGTTTTAACATTATGAGATAACCCTTTTAAATTAATTTGAAGAGTATTACCACTTAACATTTTCAATCTCACTTCCTAGTATATCTTTAATTTGTTCTAAATAATTCATTTTTTCATCTTCATCATGCATTAAATAATATTGATAATTTGTATAACATGGATATGGATTTACTTCTATTATTTCAGGCCCATTTTTAGTAATAGCAATATCCCAACCTATAAATCTAACATTTGGTACTTCTAATGCAGCTTTTTCACATAATTCAATTGCTTCTTTCATAAAAGGTATTTTAATGCCCCCAAATTTAAATCCTGTAACAGGGTGAGTTTCAAATATATTTAAGTCATCATCAACCATTTTAGATATTAAATTTCCTTTTTCATCAAGTCTTCCTTGAATATCATGAGAACTAATAGTATCAGTAAGTCCATCATTTATACGAAGAATACGTTCAAATATAACTACTTCTCCATCTTTTAATATAGTAACTATTCTTATATTGTTAACAGCAAATTTATTTATTTTATCAAGTTCTTTATTTTGAATTATTTGTTCTTCAATTAAAAATTGTCTTTTTTCTATTAAATCTTTATATAATTTTTCATAATCATCAATATTTTCAGCAACTATTTTTTTAACTCCATCTCCACCAAAACCATCTACAAGTTTAGCAAAAACTACTTCTTTTTCTTTTACAAACTTTTTAAAATCACTAAGACTAGTTACTCTTAAATCAATATAATCTCTTTTGATATAATTATGAAATATTTTATTACATACTATTTTATCATCCATAGTTACTCTATATTTAATTGGATTTAAATATGCAAGAAGCGCGCGATAATTTTCTCCATTTAACATTTTAGTTCTATCTATTTCATTTAAGTTAGCATAATTACCTTTCATATAATCAATATAACCCAACTTATATTTAAATACACATTTTAAATAATCCATTTTAATAGAAAGTCTACTTCTATTATTAAGTGATGCCTCCCTATTTAATACTTCATTCATTCTTTTAAATTGAATACTCTTTATTCTATCAACAATATATGACATAATTTCACCTCTATAATTATTCTAACACATTTTTTAATAATTAAAAATGAAAAGAGATAATTTTACACTATCTCTACTTTAAATAATCATTAAAATTTAATATTAAACATTTTTCTTCTTTTATTTCTTTTTCTTCTTTTATATTTTCGAGTTTCATTATTGCAGATTTTATAGTTGACTCATATAACCATTTTGTATCTTCAAAACTTGATATAAAATCTCCTTTTCTTATTTTATTACTATTATTTACTTTTGCATATGCATATGCTTTATCTATTATTTTTATTGATAAGTCTGGATTACATAATCTATCATTATATGGTTTTAATTTACTTGTTGCATCTATTATTATATTTATTATTTCTTCTTTTGTTTTTTCATTTTCAAAATATATATTATTTTTATTACTAAAATCATCCATTACTTTATCTATTATTTGATGTAATACTGTTTTACTTGGTTCTTTTGTTTCTATCTTATCAAATCTTCTTTTTAATGCATCACTTGAAAAATATTTTTGATATTCTTCATTAGTCGTTGTTCCCACAATCTTTCCATTATCACGACTTATATATCTTTTAATAATATCTGCCATATCTACTTCTTTTTTCTCTCCACTTCCTGTTCCATACATTTCATGGATTTCATCTATAAATAATAATATTTTATATTTCTTACAAATACCAAGTAGTTCTTTCATATTCTGTTCAAACATACCAACGTATTTACATCCTGCTACTATTTCACTAGGACTTACTTCAAGTATTAATTGATTAGTTAGAAACTCAGGTACATCACCTTTTTGTATTCTATATGCAAGTTCTTCTACTAATGCTGTTTTTCCAGTTCCAGATTCACCTACTATTATTGGACTTGTTTTATCTTGTGCTAGGGTTATTATTAAACTTTTTAACTCTCTTTCTCTTCCTACTGCTACATTTGTTTTATATTCTTTTAAATTTAATAATGTTCCATATTTTTCTATCTTTTTTATATCTTCTTTTAATAAATTTGTTTTATTATTTGATAGTGGTATCAAAGATAATTCTTTATTTTCATAATTATTTTTGATAGAATTATAATATTTTTTTTCCATTTCATACAATATATTTTCTTGTTCATTTTTATTTAATTTATTAAAAGATGGAATAATAGATAAAACTAAATGTTTACAATAACTAGTATTTTGTAAATAGTCACTATAATCTAAGTCAATATATTCATATCCATTATAGTATCTTACATAAAAATGTAGCATTAATAAATCAAATATCCTTTGATTATTTTCATATAAATATGATAACATTTCTTTTTTTATATTTTTAAATTCTAAATTATTTGATTCTTTTATAATTGATTTAATTGCTTTATAACATTTAACTTCATCTATATTATAATAAAATAATTTTGAAATAATCTCATCATCATTTTTAAGATTTATATATTCTTTTATAATCTTATAATTATTTTCTGTATTATCTGTAATTTTATCATATAAATTCTTTATATTAATATTATTTTTAGAAACGTTAGTATTGACCTTTTTATTAATTAAAGTATCCCAATTACCATTATTTAATTTTCTTAACTCTAAATCATTAATTGTGTGTCTTAAAGCAAACTCATTATAATTTGCAATTATATCAAATGATAATATATTTTCTTCTTTAATAATATTAGAAAATCTAGTATTTAGTATATCAAGTATTTTATTTTTATCATAATTATCGTTAAAAAAATTGTATCTTTTTAAATTTAATATAATTAAAAATATAAAATCATAAGTATAATTATTTTGAGTAAGCAAAGTTAGCAAATCATATGGATCTATTTTTATATTATTTATATTAGAATAATATAATAGAGTTTTAATTGCAAAATATACATTTTTTTGATCATATTTTTGTCCTGCTATTAAATTAATTAATTCACTATAATTTAATTTATGTTTTTTTATTATTTCTTCATTTAGAATTTCAATATTATTTTTTATATTTGTTGTTAATTTATTTATAGTATTATTAATATCCAAATGTTCAGTATTTACTATTATATTTAAATTTTTTATAAATTCAGTTTCTAATTCTAATAAAAATTTATCTTTTTCCTCGTTTGTAGAATTTTTAAATTTATCATAAATACATGTAAATATAAATTTACCTCTTGTATTAAGTTTAGTATTTTTCAATATATTCATATCTATAATATTATTTTTTAATAAATGAAATACTAATAGTTTATCTAATTCTTCATTTTTTAAATTATTAATATGATTAATAATGGTAAATAAAAATAATTTATTAAAGTCATTACAGTTATTTAATAGTGACTTAATCGCGATATATACATTTATTTCTTCTAATTCTTCATGAGATAATAATATATCTATAATATTATCTATACTTTGATTTTTATATGGAAAATATTTTTTAAATTTGTCTTTGATTATTTTAGAATTTTCTAATTCATTATTTGATAATTTATTTAATATTTGTTTTAGATAATAAGTTTCAGATTTTTGAAAATCAAATTCAAATGAAATACCAAAGTATTCTTCCTCTTTTTTATTTAAATTTATTTTATCAATATTATTATTTATTTTTTCAATATAATGAAATACATTATTATCTAAATTATTTGTTTTAGATATAGAAATTATTTCATTTATATCAATTTTATTATGAAGATTTATTATAAAAAGTTCTAAAAATTTTATATCATAATTCTCTATAATATTTTTTAATATATTATATATCTTAAGGTATACATTATCTAAATTTTTATCAATATCTTTTAATAATGTTTTTATTGCTATATAACATTTCTTTGTATTGTATTTATTTTTAGTAATTTCATCTATTATTTCTAATGAAGTTTTATTTTTAAAATAATTTTTTAATATTGTTTCATTTTCATCTTCATAAATATCTAGTTTTTTTAAAATGTCATTTATTTTCATAAGTTTTATTCTCCTTGATTTAATATGTATCATAACATATATATGGTTTTAAATCAATTAAAAAGAAATAAAAGAATTTCTATTTTAAATAATTATCAAAATTTAAAATTAAACATTTCTCTTCTTTTATTTCTTTTTCTTCTTTTATATTTTCGAGTTTCATTATTGCAGATTTTATGGTTGACTCATATAACCATTTTGTATCTTCAAAACTTGATATAAAATCCTCTTTTCTTATTTTATTACTATTATTTATTTTTGCATATGCATATGCTTTATCTATTATTTTTATTGATAAGTCTGGATTACATAATCTATCATTATATGGTTTTAATTTACTTGTTGCATCTATTATTATATTTATTATTTCTTCTTTTGTTTTTTCATTTTCAAAATATATATTATTTTTATTACTAAAATCATCCATTACTTTATCTATTATTTGATGTAATACTGTTTTACTTGGTTCTTTTGTTTCTATCTTATCAAATCTTCTTTTTAATGCATCACTTGAAAAATATTTTTGATATTCTTCATTAGTCGTTGTTCCCACAATCTTTCCATTATCACGACTTATATATCTTTTAATAATATCTGCCATATCTACTTCTTTTTTCTCTCCACTTCCTGTTCCATACATTTCATGGATTTCATCTATAAATAATAATATTTTATATTTCTTACAAATACCAAGTAGTTCTTTCATATTCTGTTCAAACATACCAACGTATTTACATCCTGCTACTATTTCACTAGGACTTACTTCAAGTATTAATTGATTAGTTAGAAACTCAGGTACATCACCTTTTTGTATTCTATATGCAAGTTCTTCTACTAATGCTGTTTTTCCAGTTCCAGATTCACCTACTATTATTGGACTTGTTTTATCTTGTGCTAGGGTTATTATTAAACTTTTTAACTCTCTTTCTCTTCCTACTGCTACATTTGTTTTATATTCTTTTAAATTTAATAATGTTCCATATTTTTCTATCTTTTTTATATCTTCTTTTAATAAATTTTCATCATTATAACTTGATTCTGTAAAATCATTAGGTAAATCTATATTTTCTTCTTTATTAGAATTTGAATTTTTAAATTTTTGACCATATTTTATATAATATTCACATTTATTAATAGCGTTATTTAACATTAATAAACTTTCTTTATCTATTTCTTTATTAATACTTTCATATCTTACTTTTGATAAGTTAAAATTACTACTTTTTCTATATAAATCTATCAATAATTCTTCTAAAAAATCTTCACTATACTTTGCATTTATATTTTTAAGCGCGTCTTTTAATGTTTTATATTCAGTATCTATTCTTTTAGTTGAAAGTAAACTATCTATTGCTATTAAACATTTTTCTTCATCAAAATAATGAGTCAATAAAAATGCAATTATCTCTTCGTCATTTACTAACTGATGTTGAGAAGAATTAATTATATTTCTTAATAAAGCAGCATTATAAAATTTATCTTTCTTATCTATTTTTAATAATGAATTTTTAAAAAATAGATAAATAAAATCATTTTTAATCATATTACACCCCTAAATTTTTATATATGATATCATAAATAGAGTAAAAAGTCAATTAAAAAGGGCTAATGCCCTATACTTCAATAGTTTCACTAATAGTATCTTTATGTGCTACATATATTGGAATACTATTATCAATTATATTTCTTGATGTATTATATGCAAGGTCATATGTATTATCATGGTCACTTATATGAATTAACATTATATATTTTGTATTATTACCTACAAATCTATTCAAATACATTGCACATTCATCATTAGATAAGTGTCCCTCATCCCCAATATTTCTTATTTTAGTTATTTCATCTTTTGTACCATTCATTTCCATTTCAACATCATGATTACTTTCAATTAAATAAACTGTTTTATTTTTTAATTTATCATGATATTTAGAATGTATAATACCTGTATCAGCCATATAAAATAGTGAATTATTTTTATCTTCAAATATAAATCCAAAACCTTTTTTATCATGAGATATTGGTATTTTAGTAAATTTTATTCCTTCTATTTTATCAAGTTCATCAAAGAATTCATAATTTTTTAGTAAATCTTTTTTAGGATATTCCATAAATGTATCTTTTGAAATATATATTTTAGTATTATAAACTCTATTAAATGAATGAATGCTTCTTACATGATCTGAGTGTGCATGAGTTACAATTATAAAATTTAACTCATCTGCTGACTCACCAATTTCATTTAATTTTTCTTTTATATCATTAAATCCAAGTCCTGCATCTATTAAAAATTTAACATCATTAATTTTAACAAATGTTGAGTTACCTGAACTACTACTACCTAAAACTACTACTTTCATTTTACACCTCGAAATCAAATAAACTTAATTGTGAACTTTCTGGCATACCTTTAAATACACCAAGTGTTCTTAATTTATCTATTAATGTTTGTGATACTTTACATCTATTTTGGAAGTCTTCAATACTTACAAATGGTTTTTTATGTGCTTCTTCTTCTATGTTTTTAGCAACAACTGCACCAAGCCCATCTATTGTAACAAAAGGTGGTATTAATGTATTATCATCTGCTACATCAAATGTCAAACTTTTACTTTTATATAAATCAAATGGTGCTATTTTTATACCTCTTGCTGTTGCTTCAAGTGCTACATTTAAACATTCTGATATTCCTGCTTCTTTATTAGTAGCATCATATCCTTTATTTTTTATTTCTATAAGTCTATCTTTAATAGCATCGTATCCTTTAATCATTGATTCTATATCAAAATCTGTTGCTTTTGTAGAAAACCATGTTGCATAAAAATATACAGGCATATGTACTTTATACCACGCTATTCTAAATGCACTAGTAACATATGCAGCAGCATGTGCTTTTGGAAACATGTATTTTATTTTTTCACAAGAATCAATAAACCAATCTTCAATACCTGCTTCTTTCATTGTATTTTTATGCTCTTCCCAACCTTGTGGGTCTTTTGATGCTTTTCCTTTACGAACAAATTCCATTATTTTAAATGCTTTTATTGGTTTTACACCATGATACATAAGATATACCATAATATCATCACGACATCCAATTACTTCTTTAAATGGAACTATATTTTTCTTAATTAATTCTTGTGCATTTCCAAGCCATACATCAGTACCATGAGAAAGTCCTGATATTTTTACAAGTTCTGCAAATGTTGTTGGTTTTGTTTCTTCTACCATACTAATTGTAAAGGGCGTACCAAACTCTGGTATTCCAAGTGTGCCTGTTGGGCACATTATTTGTTCATTTGTGACACCTAATACTTTTGTACTTGAAAATATACTCATTGTATCTTTATCATCAAGTGGTACATCTTCTACATTTGTTTTACTTAAATCTTGAATTAATCTTAGTTGTGTAGGGTCTGAGTGTCCTAATATATCTAATTTAAGTAAATCTTCTTCTATTGAGTGGTAATCAAAGTGTGTTGTTCTCCATGCAGATGTGTTATCATCAGCAGGATATTGAAATGGTGTAAAATCACTTACTTCCATATAATCTGGTACAACTACTATACCACCTGGATGTTGACCTGTTGTTCTTTTAACTCCTGTACATCCTTTTGCAAGTCTTTCTATTTCACAACTTCTAATATCAGTAATTCCTCTGTCTTCAAAATATCCTTTTACAAATCCATATGCTGTTTTATCTGCAACTGTACCAATAGTACCAGCACGATATACATTATCTACACCAAATAATACTTTTGTGTATTCATGAGCAGATGCTTGATTTAAATCTGAAAAGTTAAGATCAATATCTGGTACTTTATCTGCATTAAATCCAAGGAATGTTGCAAATGGCATATCTTGACCATCTTTTTTCATTAAAGTACCACACTCTGGACATTTTTTATCTGGTAAATCAAAACCACTAGAATATGTTTGTCCAAGAGGGTTACCATCTTCATCATTAAATTCACTATGCTTACAGTTTTCACATCTATAATGAGCAGGAAGTGAGTTTACCTCAGTAATTCCCATAAGTGTTGCTACAAAACTACTACCAACACTACCTCTTGAACCAACTAAATATCCATCATCATTTGAGTGTTTAACAAGTCTTTGAGCTATTAAATAAATTGGATCAAATCCACCTCCAATAATACCACCAAGTTCTTTTTTAATCTTTTTATTTATTTTATCTTCTGTTTGCTCTCCATCTTCCTCTGTCCACTTTTCAAGAACAACTTCTTTTATTAATTCTTTTACTTTATCAAATCCTTCAACTAATGTATTATGTAAATTTTCAAAAGTAAGTTTTTCTAACTCATCATCACTAATATCAGGATTTTCTTTCTTTAATTTATTTTGCCAATAATTAAATACTGCATCTCCATATAATTCTTTACTAATTCTCTCTTCAATATTATGAGGTAAGGGACTTCCATACATAGAGGATGCTTTTTCATATACAAGATCTGTTACAACTCTTGGACAATCTAAATAACTTTTACCATCATCACTTCTAACTCTTGGACTAAATGGAACTCCATTTGTATTAATAATTACTTCTATTTCATCTACCATATCAAGAACTTTATTAGTATTAGTAACTACTATTTCATAAGCAAGATCTGGATCTAAAAAGTTAAAGTCTTCAAGCATTTCTTTTGTAGTTCTAAAATGTTGAGATGGAATATTAGTAATTTCACTTTTAGCAAGTGGATGTCTTCCACCACCTGGCACTTTTTGATTTACAATAATTTCTCTATATATTTTATCTTCCCTTGTAAAATGATGTACATCTCCTGTTGCTACGATTAATTTACCTGCACTCTTAGTTGCATCAATTATTTTTTTAATATAAGTTTTAAGTTCAAATATGTTACTAAAATCTCCTGTTTGTATTAAATGATCATATACTTCTGGTGGTTGTACTTCTACATAATCATAAAAATTGATTATATTTGATAATTCTTCTCCATCTTTACTTCTTGCTTCTGTAAATACTTCACTTTCATAGCATCCACTTCCAATAATTAACCCCTCTCTTAATTCTTGTAGTTTACTTCTTGGAATTCTTGGAGTTTTATATAAATATGTAGTATTTGCAAGAGATATAATTTTAAATAAATTTTTAAGTCCTTTTCTATTTAAAGCAATTGCATTAAAATGAAAAGTTCTTCCGAATTTATACATTTCATCTTTTGATACTAATTTATCAATATCACTTATTTTTTCATAATTTTGTGATACTAGTTTTTTCATCATTTTATGAAATACAAGAGCAGTACCTTCTGCATCATAATCTGCTCTATGGTGAGAATCTTCATCAAATGCTACATCATATCTTTTAACAAGAGCACTTAGACTATGTCTTGCATAACCTTGATCTAAACTTCTTGATAATTCAAGTGTATCTATTACAGTATTTTTAAATTCACCTAAATTATATTTTTTCATAGCCATTTCAATAAATGAAATATCAAATTTAGCATTATGTGCAACCATTGGATCATTACCTGTCCATTCTAAAAATTTCTTAGTTGCTTCTTCTTCATTTAATTTTCCTTGTACCATTTCATCACTTAT
>CANRJN010000024.1 GCA_947630945.1 uncultured Bacilli bacterium
GAAAGTTTGAAACAGGATATAATCAAAATGAAAATCCAAGTTTACCTATAACAGAAGAAAATATAGCCACTTGGACACCAGCAAAAGTACATGTAAATGAAATAAAAACAGATAATATAATTATTAAACCAAATGTATATTCATGGAGAAGTTCAACAATATATAATTTCTTTATGAGTGCATACAACTTTAATAGAAGTCTTGATAGTCACATGATAAAAAATACAGAATGGGGAGCAGTAGCATATCTATCACATTCAAAATATGGAATAAAAGATGAGATAAGAATAAATAATAATAGCAACTTTTTAACTGGTTATGCAGCCAACGAAAAAGATGCAAGTGCAAGTCCAACTGAAAATTCAAAATGGAATACAGATACTGGACACTTAGCAAGTACAACAGGAAATATAAGTGGAATATATGATATGAGTGGAGGAGTATGGGAATATATGGCATCATATAGAGATGAAAGTGATTTAACCAAAAGTGGAATGGACACTATAGTAACTAATGAAATATATAATAAATATTTGGATAAATATTCTTCGTCTAGTGATACAACATTATATAAATACAGAATATTAGGAGATGCAACAGGAGAAATGGGACCATTTTGGAACTATCAAAGTGCTTGGCATACTGACCGTTCACACTTTCTTGAGTCCACTTACCCTTGGTTCAGTCGTGGTGGCGGTATCACTAACGCCGCTCTTGCTGGTCGGTTCACGTTTAATAGGGGCACTGGTGGAGCCATCTCTGACTCTGGCTCCCATGTCGTTCTAAAGCCTTAACTCTTTTACTTTTGTCCAACCAGCCACCTCTTTTTAAAATGGTTGGTTGGCAAAATTTATTTATTAAAATATTTCAAATTAAATAAATGTAAACATATTAATTTTGTTAAAAGTGATGTGATTAAGATAAACTTAAATTAATCAATTTTAACATAAATAAATTAAAAATTTATATTATAAAATTAATGCTAATATAATTTTTATGTTAGCATTTTTAATATGTGCAATAATATAATTTTCATAGTCTTTAAAATATTATGCATATATTTCACGTAAAATTTAAAAGATGTCTCTTGATATATATATATATACGATATAATAAGGTGGTAAAAAATAAACATAATAAAAATAGAAAGAGGTATTTAATATATGAAGAAAAAAGGTTTCACATTAGTAGAACTTCTAGCAGTAATAGCAATATTAGCAATACTTGTAATAATAGCATTACCAAATGTACTTAAATTATTTAGAAGTGCAAAACAAAATACATTTGTAACAGAAACACAAAATTTAGTAAGGAGTGCAGAAAATAAATATTTAACAAGTTCATTATCAAATGGTAGTAATGAAATATGTTTTGATAGTAAAAATAATAAATTAGATATGACAGGAAGAGATAATATAATATATAAAATAAAACTAACAAATAAAGGAAAAGTAACAGAAGTAAGTGTAAGAGATGATAATTATGAAATAATAGCATCAGAAGAAGCAGGAATAAATAGGGTAGATTTGGGAAATAAATATAAAATAGAAAGTGCAAAAACAAGTATAACAGATTGTGATGGAAATGAATTAATTGATGGTGAAAAACCAAAAGTAAAATATGTAGAAACTGAATTAAATGGAGCAGATCCAGTATTAAAGAGTCCAATGATACCAGTAATGTTATCAGATGATGGAAAAGTAACATATGCTCATGATTATGATAAATGGTATAGTTATAAAGATAAAGAGTGGGCCAATGCAGTAATACTAGTAGATAATCCAAGTAAAAGTGATTACAAGGCAGGAGATACAATAGCAGAATCAGATATACGTGCATACTTTGTATGGATACCAAAATATAGTTATAGAATATTTAATATGGGTACCTATGATGGTTTAGAAAGTAGTCAACCAGAAAGTCAAATAAAAGAAATAGAGATAGAATTTGGAACAAGGACAACAACAAATGATGATGTTAAAAAAGAATGTGCAAGTCCAATGATAAGTGGAGAAAATGGAGATTGTGATATAGGAGACTTAATGACGCATCCAGCATTCTTATCAATACCATCAAATGGATTTTGGGTAGGAAAATTTGAAACAGGATATAATCAAAATGAAAATCCAAGTCTACCTATAACAGAGGAAAATATAGCCACTTGGACACCAGAAAATTCACAAGTAAATGAAGAAAAAACATCAAATATAATAATAAAACCAAATGTATACTCATGGAGGAATTCAACAGTATATAATTATTTCATGAATGCATACAACTTTAATAGAAACTTAGATAGTCATATGATGAAGAGTACAGAATGGGGAGCAGTAGCATATTTGTCACATTCAAAATATGGAATAAAAGATAAGGTAAGAATAAATAATAATAGCAACTTTTTAACTGGTTATGCAGCCAACGAAAAAGATGCAAGTGAAAATGAAACAGAAAATTCAAAATGGAATACAGATATTGGACACTTAGCAAGTACTACAGGGAACATAACAGGGGTATATGATATGAGTGGAGGAACATGGGAGTATATGGCATCATATATAGATGGAAATGCTAAAAGTAGTGGAATGGAGACTATCATAACTAGTGAAACATACAATAAATATTTAGATAAATATTCATCAACATCTATTGCTGTATCATTTAATTATAGAATCCTTGGGGATGCAACAGGAGAACTAGGACCGTTTTGGAATAATGGAAGTTATAATCAAAGTACATGGTATGCTACTAGCGCGTACTTTGTTGAGCCTACTTATCCATGGTTCCAGCGTGGAGGAGCCTATAGAGACTCCACTAGTACTGGTCAGTTCCACTTCAGCAGTTGGACTGGTGGTGTTATTATCTATAGCAGTATCCGTATTGTTCTTAATTCTTAACTCTTTTGAATTTATTGCAATATTATTTATTATAATAAAAAAGTATAATTTTTTTGAAACTATACTTTTTATTTTTTATAATTTAAGACTTCTTCTGCATCATCTAAATGATATTTTGTTTTACCAATTATTTGATAATTTTCATGACCTTTACCAAGTATTAATAATATATCATCTTTATCCATTAAATCAATTGCTTTTTTTATTGCTTCTTTTCTATCTAATATGGCTTCATAATTATCTTTTTTAATTCCTTTAATCATATCATCAATTATTTTTTGTGGGTCTTCTGTTCTAGGATTATCACTTGTTAAAATAACATAATCACTGAGTCTAGTTGCTATTTCTCCCATGATTGGTCTTTTCTTAGGGTCTCTATCTCCACCACAACCAATTAATGTAATAATTTTATTTTTTTTAAGTTCAAGATATGCATTAATTACTTTTTCTACTGCATCTGGTGTATGTGCATAATCAATAATAGCAGTTCCATTATTAATTTTATATGATTCACATCTACCTTTTGGCTGTTTTAAATTTTTAGTTTTATCAATTATTTTATCAATATCAAATCCATAATTATTAACTATTGATAACATTGTAAGATAATTATAAACATTAAATTTACTTGTTAATGGAACATTTACATTATATTTAGTACCATTAAATTTAAATGTTAAATCTGTATCATTTGGACTTGTTTTGAAATCAATTATTTCATAATCTGCATTATATCCAAATGTTAAGAACTTGTGATTATCTTTTTTAAATTTAGTATAATTTTTATCATCTTTATTAGCAATAATAATTGCATCATTTTTTAAGTGATCTAATATTAAAAGTTTAGCCTTCAAATAATTTTCCATAGTCTTATGGTAATCTAAATGATCTTCTGTTAAATTAGTAAATGCTATTATTGAAAAATTTATACCATTTAATCTATCATATGATAATGCTTGGGAACTAACTTCCATAACTACACTTTCACAACCACTATCTTTTGCATGCATAAGTAGTTTATAAATAGTTAATATATCTGGTGTTGTATTATTAAGTTCTATAAATTCATCTTTATGATAATATCCAAGCGTTCCAATATATGCAGAATTTACACCTAAATTTAATAACATTTGATAAATAAGATAGCAACTAGTAGTTTTACCATTAGTACCTGTAACACCAATTAATTTTAATTTATTAATCTCATTCCCATATTCTTTTTTTAATGTTTCTTTTAAATATTCACTAGTATCTTTAACTTTTAAATATGGTACATTTATATCTAAATCTTTTTCACTTATTATTTTACTAGCACCTTTTTCTATTGCTGAATTAATAAAATCATGTCCATCTACTGTAAGCCCTTTAATAGCAACAAAAATTTGTCCTTTTTCTACTTTTCTTGAATCAGTTTCATATTTAAACATAATATCACCCTTATAAAAATTATATCACTCTCACTCTATAAAATGAATTTTTTAACTATTTTAAGTGTAAAGATAAGTAAATTTGTTAATAATAATATTGGTGAATAATATGTGGATAATATATGCATTACTTGCATCTTTTTTTGCAGGAATAACTGCTGTGTTTGCTAAAATGTCAGTTAGTGATATTGATTCTAGTTTTTCATCTTCTTTAAGAACAATTGTAATACTAGTATTTTTCTTGATTTTAGTAATGTTTAAAGACTTATTTAATCAAATTAACGTGATTGATACTAAAACTTTTATATTTTTAGTTTTATCTGGTATATCTACAACATTACTCTGGATATTTTATTTTAAAGCATTAAAACTTGGTAATGTTAATAATGTAGCATCTATTGATAAAACTAGTATAGTCATAACTCTTTTATTATCATCAATATTTTTAAGTGAAAAAATTACATTAGTAAAAATTATATCTAGTATTTTAATAATTGGTGGTACATTTATAATGAATAAAAAAGATAGTAAAGAAAAAGATAACAAATGGTTAATTTATGCTATTTTAACTGCAATATTTACAAGTACAACAACTATATTTGGTAAAATTGGTCTTGAAAAGATTAATACTATATTATCAACATTAATTAGAACTTTTATTGTATTTATTTTGATATGGTTATATGTATTATTTACTAAAAAATATAAAGATTATAAAAAATTAAAATTAAATGATATTAAATATATTATTTTATCTGGTTTAACAACAGGACTTTCTTGGTTATGCTATTATGCTGCCTTACAGAAAGGACAGGCGAGTCTAGTATTTCCAATTGAAAAATTAAATATAGTATTTACTGTTATATTTTCATGTATTTTATTAAAAGAGAAAATTAATAAAAAAGAAATTGTTGGTTTATCTTCAATAGTTATTGGAACTATTATACTTATATTCTAAAATATGCTATAATTTCTTTGAAAGAGGTGTAGTATGAAAAAAGCAAGTATTAAAGAAGAATTAAAAAAATCAAAAGGATTTATTGATGAGTTTAAAACATTTATTAAAAGAGGTAATGTGTTAGACCTAGCCGTTGGTGTAATTATAGGTGGTGCTTTTGGAACAATTGTATCTTCTCTTGTTGATGATATTTTAATGCCAATAGTAGGTGTAATAATAGGTGGACATGATTTTTCAAATTTAAGTATTACTGTTGGTAGTGCAGTAATTAAATATGGTTCATTTATTCAAAATGTTATAGATTTTTTAATAGTAGCATTTTGTGTATTTATTTTTGTTAAATTAATTAATAGATTCTTTATAAAAGAAAAAGTAGAAGAGAAAAAAGAAGAACCTAAAAAGAGTGATGAAGTTTTATTACTTGAAGAAATAAGAGATTTATTAAAGAAAAATAATAAGAAAAAATAATTTAGAAATTCTAGATTATTTTTTATTTGATAAGTACATATTTTTGCTTATTATGTAAATAATAAAAATGGTGAAGAATATGCCAAATGTACATAGTAATATTTCTTTTGGACTTGTTAATATTCCAATAATTATGAATCCATTAATTAGAAATAATGATACTGCTTTTAATCAATTACATAAAAAATGTATGACTAGGGTTAAATACATTAAATATTGTACACATTGTAAAAGTGATTTAAAAGAAAAAGATATTATTAAGGGATATGAATATGAAAAAGATAAATATATTGTTTTTAGTAAAGAAGAATTATCTAAATTAAAACCCGAGAATGAAAAAGAAATTGAAATAGTATCTTTTGTTGATATATCACAAATAGACCCAATATATTATGAAAAAAGTTATATTTTAGAAACTGAAAAAACTAGTAAAGCATATAATCTTTTTTGTGAAGCACTTAAAAAAGTGAAAAAAGTCGCGGTTGCTAAAACTGTTATAGGTAGTAAGTTTTATTATTGTGTATTAAGATTTACACCTAATGGTATAGTAATGACCACTTTATTTTTTAAAGAAGAAGTATTTATGCCAGATGATACTATTGATGAAAAAGTAGATCCAAAAGAATTAGATATGGCAATTAAGTTAATAGAACAAAGAAGTGGAAATTTTGAAATAGATAAATATCAAGATGAATATCAAAATAATATTAAAAATGCTATAAATGATAAGTTAAATGGTAAAACAATTAAAAAAGTTAAGAAAGGTAAAAAAGAGAGTGTTAGTGATTTGTTTACTGCTCTTGAAAAAAGTTTAAAACAGAAAAAATGAATATATGGAAAAATAAAAAATGGGGACCTATGTTACTTCAAGAAATAGAAAAACCATTTAACTCAAAGGATTATATATTTGAAATTAAATTTGATGGACAACGTGCTATTGTTTTTGCAAGTCCTACAAAAGTTATAGTAAAAAGTAGAAATTATTATGATATTACTCATTTATATCCAGAACTTCAATCTATTAAAAATATTGTTAAAAAGAATGTAATTTTTGATGGTGAAATAGTTATGTTTGATAATAATAAACCATCATTTCAAAAATTACAAGAAAGATTTAGATTAAAAAATGAAAATACTATTAAGAAATATAGTGAAGAAGAGAGTGTTCAATTTGTATGTTTTGATATACTTTATGAAGATAAAGATTTAACTAATTTAGATTTAATGAAGAGAAAAGAAATACTTAGTAAATACAAAGATAATGATGTGTTTATTAAGAATAAATATATTGATGAAAATGGTATTGATTTATTTAAAAAGGTAGTTAAATTAGGTTTAGAGGGTATTATTGCTAAAAAGAAAGATAGTAAATATATAATTAGTGATAGAAATTATAATTGGATAAAAATTAAAAATTTAAAAAGTGGTAATTTTTATATTTGTGGTTATAATGAAAAGAAAAATAGTAATGTAGTTTCATTAATTTTAGGTGAAATTAAAAATAAAAAAATGAAATTTGTTGGTAAAGTTAGTATGGCAAAGAAAAAAGAACTTTATCAAAAATTGAAAAAATTAAAACATACTAATAAATCTCCATTTGAAGATTATGATGAAAAAAATAATTATGTTACTCCCAAATATAAATGTAAAATTAAATATTTAGAAAGAACTAAATCTAATCATTTAAGACAACCAATATTTATAAGTGAAATTGAATAATTATTGCTTCTTCCATAACCATCTTCACATTACATACACTAGTTGTATGTTTCTTTTTGTACTTAGTAACTCATAAATAAAATAAAGAATAAATATAAAAATAATTTTATTCTTTATAACTTATATCATATCTACTAGGACCTTTAATACATTTACCATTTATATCAAATCTTGAAGCATGGCATGGACAGTCCCATGTCTTTTCTTTTTCATTAAATATTAAACTGCATCCTAAATGTGGACATTTTGTATTAACTTTATAAACTTTATCATTTTCTTTATAAATTCCTACATTAATACCATTAATATTTTTAATTTCAACATTATTTGAATACCAATCTTTATTTTTTACTATTTTACTTTCAATAAAACCTTTCATATTACAAGCAATATTATCTATATAATTAACAAAAGTTTTTAATGATTTTACTCTTAATGGATTAAATAAATTTTCAAATTGATTATGTCTATTTAATATAATATCACTTAATATAATTCCTGCAAGATAAGAATTAGTCATTCCCCAAGTATTATAAGCAGTTGCAATTAACAAATTATCATTATCATTTTCTAATCTTCCTATATAAGGTAATTTATCAACTGATATAATATCATCATTTTTCCATATATATTCTGGATTTAAATTAAGTGAATGTGATTTATTAATTAAATTATCAAAATTATTTTCTTCATTTATTTTATTACATATTTTATTTGAATTAGTTAGAAATATTTTATATTCATTTTTATCTTTATGAAATCTAATAGATTTACTTGGATTTTTAGCAGTAATTAATGAATATTTTTTATAGTCACAAATAGATGCTGATATGTATGATTTTTCTATGCCAAATTTAAGTGGAGATAAAAATGGAAATGTAAAGAAAGGATAATGACATGCAAGTATTACTTTTTTAGTAGTTATAGTATATTTTGTAGTTTTACAGATATATTTATTGTCACATTTTTCAATGTTAATTATTTTAGTATTTTCATATATTTGTTTATTAGATTTTAAACATATATTTTTAAGAGCATATAAATATTTAATTGGATGAAATACATAAGTATCACTTACTTTTATTGCATATGTACTATTTAATTTATCAATATTACCAAATTGTTCTGTAACATTTGCACCAAAACTTTTAAGTATATCTTTTTCAATTCTTATATTTTTTATTTCATCTTTATTAGTTGTAAAAACATATGAATCTACTTTATCTAAATCACATTTGATTCTTTCTTTTTTGATTGTGTTTACAATATCATTAATTGCAGTTATTTGACTTTTATAATATTTTTTAGCAACATTTTTTGAATATAATTTAGTTAAATCTTGATAAATTAATTCTTGTAAATATGTTATTTTACCGGTAGTGTGTCCACTAACACCATGACCAACTTCCATTGCATCTACTAGTGCTATATTAAGAGTGGTATCTTTTAAATTATATAGTGTATTAATTCCTGTAAGTCCACCACCTATAATTAAAATATCTAAATCTAAATCTTTATCTAATTCTTTTATATTTTTATTTAAATCATTATCTAACCATATGCTTTTATATTTCATACTTTTCACCATTAATATTATGAGCAAAAAGTAATTATTTTATTTAAATATTACCATATTCTTTTAAATCATTTATATTATTTTGATATTCATTTATTACTAAACTAGTTGTTGTTAAAAGCATAGATGCAACTGATATTGCATTTTTTAATGAGTTTATAACTACATCATAAGTATCAATTACATTAGTATTATCTATATTTTCATATTTATCAGTAAGTACATTATATACTTTTTTATAATTTGATTTTTTAATTTCATTAATTATTTTATTTTTGTCTAAGCCTGCATTTAACATTATTTGTTCAAATGGAGTTTTAAGAGCAATTTTTAATATTTTATTTGCAATATTATTTTCATTTAAATTTTCACTTACTTGATATAGACTAATTCCACTTCCTAAAAGTATTCCGTTATTAGTAGAGTTAACAGCACATAACGCGTCATCAAATCTCATTTTTTTCTCTCTTTTTTCAATAGTTGATAAACCTCCAACTTGTATCTCAATACTTTTAGATGTTAACATATTAAATCTTTTTATATTAAAATCTGTATTTTCTAATTTTTTAATTTCATTAATTTTTTTCTTGATTTTGTCATTTTCTTTAAAATTAAATTTTATTTCATTGTTGTTAATTGTTACATTATCTATTTTTCCTAAATTATTTAGTTTAATATTTGTAATGTCTGTAATAGTAGAATTTGTAATTAATGCAATGTCTTCAATGGTAATTATTTTTTCAAAACCATATAAAGGGAATTTAAGTAAGTATATATTTGTTATATCTTGCATATTTAAATTTATAATTTCATTTGTAAATGTGTCACTGTAATCTTCTGCTAGTATAATTAATGGGGTTTTAGTTTTTATTATTTCATTTAGTATGTTTGCAATATCATCAATATTATCTAAGTAATTGTTTATTATTAAAATTAAAGCGTTCTTAATGTTTATACTATTCTTATCTTTAAGAAAATAAGGGGATGATAAAAGTGAATCTATTATGTAACCATTTTTGTAAATTATGTTTGTTTTTTCATCAGGACTTTCTGTTATTTTAATTAAATTTTTATTATTTACTTCTATATATGCATCCCTTATAATTCTACCTATTTCTGTTGAATTTGATGAGGTTTTAGCAATACTAAATATTTTATCTTTTGAAGAGGGGAAAGATAAATCTTTAATCATTTGTGTTATAGTTGTAAGAGTTTCAAATAATTCATCTTTTAATATTATTGGACTAATATTCTCTAACTCTTTTATTCCATTTTTGTATATACTTTGTAATAATACAAGAGTAGTAGTTGTCCCGTCCCCCACTAAGTCATTTGTGTTTATTGATGACTCTTTTGCTAAACTTAAAATTGTGTTGATAACTTCATCATCACTTTCTATGTTATTTGCAATAGTAACTCCATCATTTGTAATAAATGGAGTAAAAGCAGAGTGGTCAATTATTATGTTGTTACATTTAGGTCCAAGTGTTGTTTTAACTGTGTCACATAATAAATCAATTGCTTCATTCATTTTATTTCTAAGTTCTGTGCTACTAATAACTTTTTTCATTTAAATCCTCCAATTCAATAATATATTTCCAATATTTTTTAGGCATAAAGTTCATTCTGCATCTTTCGTTTCTTCTTTCTTTTATTGCTACTGTTTTGTAAAATGTTTTCCATAATTCTTGTATTTCTTTTTCACTATTTGAGTATGAGTTTATTTTAATATCAATATCATCTGCATTTATAATGTAAACTTCATTTCTATCATAAATTGCTAGTATGTTTCTTTTGGTATCTTTAATTATCCATAATTCATTTTTAAGTCTTTCTTTAAAGTGATTTACAAGTAGTGGAAGTATATTATTATCAGGTGATATTTCTGCATATAAAACTTTATTATTTAATTCTTTAAATCTTAGAAAACCTTTGTATTTGTGATTTTCATTGCCTATATGTTTACTTATTTTTAGTGCATTTGATATTAATTCATTATTTCTTAAATTAAATATTTTATTTTTGTATTTGATACTATAACCAAAGAAATAGAACATTAATAATTCTTTGTTTTCATTATTTGATAAGTATAATTTGTATAGTGTATTAAATATAGCATTACCTAAGTTATTTATTATTTTGTTAATTATATTTTCGTTATTTTGAATATTTAAATTTATTACATTGTCAAATAAATTAGTTTGATATGTCTTATCTTTTATGTCTAATGGAATAATTTTATTTTGATATAGTTTATAAATTAAGTTAAGTAAATTTATAAAACTACCATCGTATATGTATATTGATTTGTTTTTCATTCAAATAATGATAATTGTTTTATAGAAGATTTATTACTATTATCTTCTATTAATAAATTCCTTTCTATAAAAGATGAGTTTATATTTGTATTTTCAATAAAATATTTGCCACTACATGTAATAAAATATTTTGCTCTTTTTAAAACTATTCCCATTCTTTTTAAATCATCAAATTTTATTTTAAACAATTTTCTTGATTTTATAATTCTCTTAGCAGATGTAACACCAATTCCTGGTACTTTTAATAAATCATAGTATGAGCATGTATTTATTTCTTTTGGAAATTCGTTTATGTGTCTTAAAGCCCAATCTGCTTTTGGATCTAATAATAAATTAAAATTAGGATTGTCTTTGTTTAATAAGTCACTTACTTTAAAGTTATAATATCTTAAAAGCCAATCTGCTTGGTATAATCTGTTTTCTCTTTTTAACGGTGGAACTTCAAGAGTAGGTAACATTTTGTCTTTGTTTACAGGAATATATGCAGAATAAAATACTCTTTTTAATTTGTAATTGTTGTATACATTAGCACTTCTATTCATTATGTCTAAGTCTGTTTCTTTTGTTGCTCCAATTATCATTTGTGTACTTTGTCCTGCTGGTACAAATTTGCTATTTCTGTTATCTTTAACATATGACATAATTTTTTCTATTTTGTTAGAGTCTTTGTTTTGAGCAAGTAATTTTAACCCTTCATTTGTTGGAAGTTCAATGTTTGCACTTAATCTATCTACTAAACTTCCTAATTTTTTTAATAAATGTTCACTTGCACCAGGTATTGCTTTACAGTGAATGTAACCTCCAAAATGATATTTGTATCTAAGCATTTCAATTGTTTCAATTAGTAACTGCATTGTGTAGTCAGGACTTTTAATAATTCCAGAACTTAAAAATAATCCTTCAATGTAATTTCTTCTATAAAAATTCATTGTAATATTACAAATTTCTTCTTTTGTAAATATTGCTCTTTTAACATTATTACTTTTTCTATTAATACAATATTTGCAATCGAAAATACAACAGTTAGTCATAAGAATTTTAAGTAATGAAATACATCTTCCATCACTAGAAAAAGAGTGGCATATACCAGGTAGAGAAGCATTGCCTATACCATTATTATTTTTCCTAGTGCTTCCACTTGATGAACAAGAAGCATCGTATTTTGCACTATCTGCTAAAATTATAAGTTTCTCCTTTAATTCCATTTCTAACACCCAAAATAATTATAGCAAAATAAAAAGTAAATGTAAACATTTGTTTGTGATAAAATTTTGGAAATTTATGTAAATATATTTTATTATTTAATTGTTTCATTAATTAATGTTTTAAAGCATTCAATGTGTAATAATTCATCTTCAATAATTCTATTTAATATTTCTTTTATGTATTTATCATTTATTAATGAAATATGGTATTCATAATTTGCTATTGCTATTTTTTCTATTCTAATATCATCAAATAGCATTTCTTTTATATTAGAAGTATAATTTATTGTATTACTATTCCAATATTTATATGTGTTTTCACATTCATCAAAATATTTGTATTCTGGGTTAAGTCCTAATAATTTAATTAATTTACCAAGTATTTCTAAATGTTTCATTTCTACCATTGCTATTCTTGATAAGCATATTGCAATATTTTGATTTTCATTAAATTTTTCAAAATGTTGATAACTATATTCTGTAATAGCAGAAAGTTCTCCATTAATTCCTGCATAATCTTCAAGTAGTAATTTAGCATAATATATATTTTCTCTTTCAACTTTAATTTCAGGATATGGTTTATTTACAGAATATTGCATTTAATCACCTATAAAATATATATTATTGTATTAATAATTTATGTATAAATAATGTAAATATAAAAATAAAAAATAGTAAAGTGATATATAAATAGAGTAGAGGTTTAATGAGATATAGTTAAAGGAAATATAAACAACAAGAATAAAAAAGGGTAAGCATATAAGTAAGAAAATAAAAAGGTCAAATAAAAAAGAATATACACGATAATTGTCAATTAATAGTAAATAACCTTTTTTTGTATACACTTTTATTTTACATTTAAATTTTAATATTAATTTGTATATTCTTTTATTTTACTATATTCTTTTTCTAATAATTCATCTATTCCTTTTCTAGTATTCGCAGGACTTGTACTTGGTAAATATATTGCCCTAATTTTAGTTTTAGGAAATGTATATTTATTATATAAATTATAAGCAGTTTTACCTGTTGTAAAAACAACTTTAATTTGAGAATTTTTAAGTATTTTAGATAAATCATTAACTTTTACATTTTTAATTGATGAATCTTGTGAAGATTTTATATCACAACTTTTTAATACATCATATAACGCGATGTGGTGTTTATGTAAAAAATTAATTTTATCATTTATGTTATCAGTAATTTCTTCATTATAGACTTTACTTAGAACACTCCAAAATCTATTCCTAGGATGTGCATAGTAAAATCCAATCTTACGAGATACAACAGATGGCATACTACCAAGTATTAATACTTTTGAATACTCATCATAAATAGGTTCTAATGTATGATTTACTTTCATATTAATATTTTACTACACACTCAATCTCTTTATCTAATAACTTTTTAAATTCTTCCACATCATTATCACTTCCAACAATAGTTTTATAATGAGTAGGAATTACAACTTTTGGTTTAATTATATTAATAAGTTCAGATGCTTCTTTATAGTCCATTGTATAAGTTCCACCAATAGGTACTAATGCAATATCACATTTAACTTTTTTATTTTCACTAGTCATATCAGTGTCTCCTGCTACATAAATTACTTCATTATCAATAGTTATTAAATAACCTACATATTTATTATCTTTTGGATGAAATTCTTTCTTTTTATTATAACTTGGTATAGTTTCAACGTAATAACCAAACATATTATATTTTTTATTAGGAATTACATTTATTAATTGATTAAGTGGTAGTCCATTTTCAAGACAAGTTCCCATAATACTACTTGGAACAATTATAAAAGTTTCATCATTCATAACTTTTTTAATAGAATCATAATCTAAGTGATCAAAATGGTCATGAGTAATAAAAATCATTCTCGCATCATGCTTTTCTTCATTAATCTTATAAGGGTCAAAATAAATTACTTTATTTTTATCCTCAATTCTAATACTACTTTGTAAATTTACTTCAATTTTCTCTTTCAATTATATACCTTCTTTCTATAATATAAGATAAATATTGCTTTTGAGTGTATATTTTTCTTATTACCGATTATTATATGATAAGTTTATAAATAAATCAATCATTTTTCGTGACAAGAAATGGGTATTTCGTGACAAAAAGCCATAAAATTCTTAGTTTTTATGGCCTTTTTATAATCTTTAAAATTATCAAATTAATATTGAAAAAATATATACATAGTCATTTATAATTACATAAAAATTCTTTTTCTTTGTGCTTTCATAACATATAATATTAGTATTATTAACTACTGCTATATTTATTAAGTCATCAATAGATTTTACAAATATATAATTTAGTTTATCTGTATTTGGTTTACTAGTTACATTTATTATAATTTCATTATATTCTTTTAATTTTAGTTTCAATATTTTATTATTCTTATTTAATTTGTTTTTATTAAATATTACTATATTTATAAATATCGCGCTTAATATAATAAAACTACTTCCAATAATGTAGATGATATAATTTTTGTCTTTACTATTAGTTATATTATTAATAATACTTTTTTCATAATTATCAGTTATACTAGTAAGTTTATTTGATAGTGGAATATCTATTTCAATGTAATCATTATAAGTTTTATCTATATATTCATTTATAAATGATACATTTAAATATATTTTTAATATAGAATTAGTTTTAATATTATATGTTTTTTCAAATTCATCTACATATGAATTGTAATAATTATAATCTATGTATATTTCATCCGTTATATCAAAATTATTTGATTTAATATTATATTCAGTATTATCTTTTAAAGTAAATGTTTTATTCCATATTAAATTATCTTCATTATCAATATTACTTACTATTTGTGATTTAATATTATATTTATATTTAATATTACTTTTTTTATTTGAATTAAATTTATAGTCAAAATTAATTTTAATTTTATCTATTGATTTACTTGCATAATAATCATAGTTATCATCTTTATTTAAAATTTTATTATCATAAAAATTGTTCTCTAATAAATATACTTCACTATTACTATTCTTTAATATATTATAATCATATATTATATCTTCCTTACTATTAATTAGATTTATTGTAATTATAGAAATACCAATTATGATAAATAAAATACTTAATATTGTTAAAAATTTATTATTTATTTTTTTCATAGTATTCACTTTTCTTTAAATTATTTATAATTAAAATATTCATTTAATAATACTGATGGATAACCTAAATATTTAATATGAAATACATATATTCCTTGTATTTGATTTACTTTTACTTTTTTATAATCTTCTTTGTTATTAGCATCTCCCTTTGTAACATATTCTACTTGATTATTTGTATAAACTTTTTTAATAATTCTGTGTACTATTAATTTGTCATCTATTTTATAAACAATTATTGTGTTTACTTTTAAATCATTTAATTCTTGTGTATCTACTTTTTTATATATAACAGCATCTGCCTTATTAAATATAGGATCCATACTATTTGATAAAATAGCAATTATTTGATATTTAAACATTCCAAGCATAAAGCAAACAAGCATTATAGTTAAAAATAATGTTAATGTGCATTTCTTTTTTACATAATAGTTTTCTTTTCTTTTAATTATATTACTACTTTGAAAATTGAATGTGATATATATTATTAAAATTTTTATAATTTTTATACTACCTGTTATAAACCAATTTAGAGATGGTATAATTGGTAATAATAAAATTAATAATTTATCAATAATTCTAAATACTAATGAAAGTGGATAAAATGATATTTGATTTATGTATGTAAATAATACATTCTTAAATATTAATGGTATTATATTAGAACAAATATATTTAAATAATAATTTATTGTGTAAGTTTATATCTATTAGTACGTTATATTTAATTTCAAGTAGAGTTAATATAATAGATATAAAGATGATTACTAATTTATTATTTCTATTTTTGTTAATAACAGTAAATCTTGTTAATTCTATACCTATTATTGGAATTATATATTTTATTATATTTGTTATTATTTTAATAAATTTATGACTAAATGGACTTTTAGTAAATCCAAATATGAAACCTAAATAGAAGTATAGAATAGAAAATATAATTGAAATTATTATTGTATAAAATATGTATTTTTTTTGAGTTACTTTTACTATAAAATTATTTTTATAATATAATAAGTAAGTTGATATTATTGTAAAATATAAAGGATTTATAAAATTAGTATATAGTTTTGCATTGTAAATTAGTAAAATGATTGTAGTAATTAAATATAAAAATGTAATTAATATAATTCCTTTAAGTTTAATTTCTTTCATATTTATATATAAGTGTAGTAATTGTTGAAATTATAGTAAATTTTGTTAATTAAATTTAAAAATATATTATATAGTATTCTACTTTTATTAGTAAGAAATTTAATTATTGAATTTATAAGACTTTGTGTAAAATCATATGTAAGTAATAATAAATTTATATATTTATATTTAAAATTATAATTTTTTGTATTATTTTTGTTCATATTCGATAAATCCTGTATATTTTTTTGATTTTATTTCTGGTAATTGTGTTACGTTTTTATCATATGTTACGATTATATTAAATGTAGTAGTTTCTCCTGATGGTAATTCACTTTTTAAATTAGTTGTTTCATATAGTATTGCAGGTGAGCCATTTTCATCATCTGATATACATAAAACATTTGTTAATAAGGCATCTATTGTTCCAGCATTTTTAACTGTTACTTTATAATTAATGTAATCTCCTGGTTTATTTAATTTTGAATTAAATGTTACTGTGTTATCTGTAAATGATAAATCGTTATCAAAGGCAGAATCACTTTTATCTTCTATTTCTATGTTTGTAACTCTTATATCCCATACTCCTATAATTTCGGCATTTCCTTCTAATTTAATTTCTGTTGCAAAAGTAGAATATCCTACTGACATTATTAATACTGATAAAATACAAAAAATTATTATAATATTTTTTCCTTTTTTCATATTTCTCCTTTCATAATGCTTTTTTACATTATTAAAGTGAAATATTTTAAATAACATTTATTGCTATTCAATATATTTTATGAATGAAATAGTTTTGTTTATATGAAAAATGTCTAAAATATAAGAATATTTAATATTAATAGTTTATTTGATATAATGTAAGTGTAAATGTAATTTAATATAAATATAGATATAAGTTTTATGAAAAGTGGTGTGTATTAATGAATAAGATAGAGGAATTACAAAAATTAATTGATGACTCTAATAATATAGTGTTTTTTGATGGCGCTGGGACATCTACTGATTCTGGAATAAAAGATTTTAGAAGTAAAGATGGAATATATAATATGAAAACTAAATATAATGCAGAGGAATTACTTAGTAGTACTATGTTTTATAATAATACAGAAGATTTTTATGATTTTTATAAAACATATATGAATCCTTTATCTGCAATGCCTAATGTTCTTCATAAGTATTTGGAAAAGTTAGAAAATATGGGTAAATTAAAAGCAGTTATAACACAAAATATTGATGGACTTCATTCTCGTGCAGGAATTGAAAATGTGTATGAACTGCATGGTACTGTATATAAAAATTATTGTTTAAAATGTAAAAAAAGTTATAGTGCTAAGGATGTGTTTGATAGTGATGGTATTCCAAAGTGTAGTTGTGGTGGGTTAATTAAACCTAATGTTGTATTGTATGGTGAAATGTTAGATGAAGATACTATGAATAGTGCAATAAAAGCAATATATAATGCAGATTTATTAATAGTTGCTGGTTCTTCATTGTTAGTATATCCTGCAAATCAAATGATTAATTTCTTTAAAGGAAAAAATATGGTAATAATTAATAATAGTGAAACACCATATGATTATAAAGCAAATTTAGTTATTCATGATAATATTAAAAAAGTATTTGAAAAGTTAAAGTGAGTTATTTGAAATATTTCAAATACTTTTTTTTATGATAATATTCTTTTAAAATTTTATTTATTTTTTCATTTTCAATTTTTACAACTTCATTTTTTGATTTTTTTGCTTCATTTAAGTCTGTATTTTTATTTTCAAAAAATTGACTGTATATTTCAAAGTTAAAATATGTAAATAGTGATATTAAATTATTATTGTTTGAAGAAGAAAATATTATGTTAGATAATAGATTTATTATATTTTCTATTTCTTCTATTGAGTAGTCATCTACACCTTTATAGTTTATTTTGTGTTTTTTGAGTAGAGTTAGTGTTTGTGGAAATAATTTAATGTTTCTAATAAAATTACTTATTAATATTTTGTGTACATTTTTTATATAATAACTATTAAATGTTTCTTCATCGTTTAAATCATTTTCTGAAAGAAGTAGTTCTAATATTTCAAATTCATTTGTGGAAATGATTTTTTCAAGTATTGGAATAATTTCATTATATAGTTTAATAAAATATTTTTTGAATTCTACTATTATAAGGTTTAGTATTAATAAAAATTTTTCCAAAAGAGGGGAGGTTATTTTTTTTCTTTTTAAGTTGTTTATTTTTTCGATTACATCATTTAATAAATCAGATTCTAATAAAATAATAATATCTGAATCATAATTTTTTATGTTTTTAAAATATAATTCTTTTAATTTTTCTTTTGTCATATTTATATTTTTCTCCTTTTCTTTGTTTAAATAACATATTTTTAAAATTTTTGTTAATAATAATTTTTGTATTCCTATTTATAATAGGAATTTCAAACTATAAAAATGTATTTTAATTTATTATTTAGTTAGTAGTGTTTTTTAAATAGAGGTGAGTTTTGTGCAATTGAAGGCTAATAATTATGAATCTAAGGATATTATTAAGATTATTCGTGAATGGACTGAACTTACACAAGTAGATTTTGCTAAGGCTATAAATCGTAGTAGAAAGACTGTTGAAGCATATGAATATGGAAAAGTTAAATTTAGTTTTGAAATGTTTTTAAATATTTGTAAATTATATGATATAGAAGTGACTATTCGTAAAAAATAAATATTTGCATTTCTAATATGCTAGTATATCAAATAAATAAAATATTTTTCAATTTTAGTTTAAAATACCAATATTTTGGTACAAAAAATAAAAAATGGGTGTTTTTTGTAGAAACTCATTTTTTTATTTTGATTAAATTTTTTAATTTCTAATTTTATGAGTGATTTTTATAAAATAGATATTTTAAGTGTAAATGGTAAAATAAAATGTAGGAAAATGGTAAAAATAAATGTTGGTTTTCCTACATTTATTATAATGATACAA
>CANRJN010000025.1 GCA_947630945.1 uncultured Bacilli bacterium
TTTTATTTTGCAATATTTTTTGATAAATTTTAGATAACCTAAAGACTTTTCGTCAGAAATTTGGTACAATTTTATTATTGAAAAGTTATATAGTATATTAACTTTATATTGGAAGGAGAATTAAAATTATGGAAAAATTAGTTGTTACTGATTCATGTATAGGATGCGGAATGTGTGTTCAAAGTTGTGAAAAATACTTTGAATTTAATGATGATGGATTTAGTCAAGTTAAACAAGAAAAAATTGATGAAGAAGATAAAAAAGAATTATTAAATTTAGTTGACGCATGTCCAGGACAAGCAATTATTATTGAAGAAGAAAAAGAAGCATAATTCTATTTATCAAAGTTGCCTTTATTGGCAATTTTTTTATGCTTAATTTTTATCTGTTAGTTAAATTCTATCAATTAGTTAAGTTATCCTTTATTTAAGTCTAATACATTTTATATTATTCAATCATAATTTTAACCTATACTCACACACATCATTTTATTTAACATAATTATATAATTGTTTTACTTCTTTTATAGTTAATTTTCTATATTCTCCTACACTTAAATTATCAAGTGTGAAAAATGCATATTTAATTCTTTTTAATTTTAAAACTTTATGATTTAAAGAAGCAAACATATTTTTAACTTGATGATTTCTTCCCTCTGTAATTGTAAGTTCAACATATGATTTATTATTTTGTTTATCAATCTTTCTTATTTTTGCTTTTGCTTTTTTAGTTTTAATACCATCTAGTACAATTCCATTTTCTAATTCATTTATATCTTTATATGTGACTATTCCATCAACTTTAACATAATAAGTCTTTTCAATATTTTTACTTGGATGTGTTAATTTATTAGTGATTTCACCATCATTTGTAAGTAATAATAATCCACTTGTATCATAATCAAGTCTACCTATTGGAAATATTTTTTCTTGTGTATCAATTAAATCTACAACAGTAGTTCTTCCTTTTTCATCATGAACAGAACATATTATTTTTTCAGGTTTATATAATAAATAATATTCTTTTTCTTGCTTTGCTACTTTTACATTATCAACACATACTTCATCTTTATCTGTTACTTTTATACCTAATTCTGTAACTACTTTTCCATTTACTTTTACCTTGCCTTGACTAATTAACTCTTCACTTTTTCTTCTAGAAGCCACACCACAAGAACTTAAATATTTTTGTAATCTTTCCATATAAAACACCTGCATTGATTATACATTATTATTTCCAAAATGACAATAATCCTTTTATATCTTTAATTCTATTTTCATAAGATAATTTATATAATTTTTCTTTATGAATGACAATATTATCAAATAACACCTCTACATAATTAAAATTATCATTTAATACAACATTAATTTTTAATTTTTCCTTTTCATTATCTTTTAAAAGCATATCAAAATCATTTTTTAGATAGTAATGATTAAAATCTTCATTTTTTGATTTAAATGTAAATGTATTTTTATCAAGTACCTTATACTTTTTGTATAAATCAAAATATTTTTCATACAAATTTTTATGTAAATTAAATTTATCATCTTCATCTATACTTACTATTATTAGTGTTTTACCATCTTTACTAGCAGCAGATACAAATACAGGACCACTTGCTTTTGTATATCCAATTTTTCCACTAATTGTATATTTATAATCATCTAAAAGTTCATTTTTGTTATACCAAATATAATTTTTAACTGTATATTTTTGTGTACTTGTGATATTTAAAAAGTCTTTATTTTTTATAGCATATTTCATTAAAAGTGCCATATCATATGCAGTTGAATAATTTTTTGTATTTTCATTTAAACCATGTGGATTTTCAAAACTAGTATTGTACATACCAAGTTTAAATGCTTTAATATTCATTTCTGCTATAAAGTTATCATAACCTAATGTTTTAGTTGCAATAGTCATTGCAGCATCATTTCCACTTTGAAGCATCAAACCATGTAATAAATCATTTAATGTAAATTCTTCACCTTCTTTAATATATACCATTGAGCCATATACTTCTTTTATTTCTTCTCCAACTTTAAGTTTTGTATTCAAGTTTTCATTTTCTAATGCTATTAGGCATGTCATTATTTTTGAAGTCGAAGCTATTAACTTTTGTTCATCTTTATTTTGTGAATATAATACTCTTCCAGAAGATGCATCCATTACAACTATCGACGCGTTAATATTTGAACACATTAAAAACAATAAAAATACTGCAAATAATATTTTTTTCATACTAATAATATTAATTTAATTTTTTTATTATTACATTTTAATTATTAATTTATTCAATTATTTTTATAAGTTCTTCTAATACTTTGTTTACGATATATTCTTTACATTCTTTTCTACTTTTATTTGGACATATTATTTTTATGTCTTTGTATGTATCATTTTTGCTATTATAAATAGTTGTAAATATTTCATTGTCAATACCATGTAAATTGTTTACATCTACTCTATTTATTTTACCTGTTATTCCAACTCCATATGTACTATGTGTAAAATCACTAATACATTTACTCATTTCTCTTGATGTTTCAAAACTATAAACAGAATATTTATCTATTGTATCTTTACTTACTCCCATTTTAATTTTATATTCATTTGAGTATGTAATAGCAGAGAATTTTAATACCTCACTTGAACCATCTACATTTGTTATTGTTGTTGCAAAATATCCTGCTGTACAAGATTCCATTGATGAAATTGTTTCTTTGTTTTCTATTAATTTTTTTACAATTTTTTCTTCTATCATAATATTCTCCTAAACTATATTTATTATAGCATCTTGATAGAAATATTCATATATTTTTTGTTTATGGTTTCTAAATACTAAAATAATCATTATAGTAATCTACCTAATGTGTTTTCTTGTCATAATACTTAGTTTTTAGTCATTAAAAAATATTTATCACAGAAAGATAAATATTTTAAATTGAAATTATTCATTAGTTTCATTTGTATAATTATAAAGTCCATGTATTTTTTCTAAACTATCTCTATCTAAATCTTGCATAACCCAATCATCATCTGTTTTATTTAAATTAAATTTTATTTCATAATCTACTGTGTCAGTAACTTTAAGCATTTCACCTAATCTATATTTATTATATAAATCATTATCAAAATTATTATTTACATCATTAAATTCTTCTAAATGTTCATTCATATAATTTAAGGAATCTCTATCTGCTTTGTATAAGTCATAAACTGTTATTTTTACTAATACTTCTGCTTTATTTCCATCAATAGATTCATCTTTAATTTCATATTTTAAATTTTGATATGCTCTTGTTAAAACTTGTTTATAAGTTTCTCTATTTTCAGTTGATAAATTTTCATTTAGTACCTTTGTTTCCATATCTGCTAGAACCTCATCACTAAGTGAATTATATTTGTTTAGATATGCTTCTACTTTACCACTAGGTGTATTACTTAAACTACAACCAAATAAACTTAATATAAATAAAAGTGTTATTAATAGTTTTTTCATTTGTTATTCCTCCTAGTAATAGTTTTTACTAAAAGAAATAAATTATACATTTTTACAATTTAATAATTTTATAACATTATAAAGTTCTTCGTGTTTGTTAGAGTATTCACTGTCTAAAATAGATAATAGTTTTTCATATTTGTTTTTGCATCTGTTACTATTAAACCATTCATAATATAAATAATCTATAACATCATTATCATCTTTCATTTTAGTAATGTAATTTTTTAATTCTAATATAATTTCTTCTTGGTTTCTAGTTCTAAATGAATAATTATTTTTCCCATTAATAGTTTGATATTTTAAATCTATTTTGTTTTTTAAATTTATTTCATCTAAAACTTCACTTTCTTCTTCTAAATCTAATTTACTTATAAGTTCTATAATTCCATCATTATTAAATTTGACACATACTGCATCTATGTCACTACAAAATATACAGATATTTTTAGATAATTTTATTTTATTTAAAAATTCTGTATCTACTTTTATATTCATATTAATTATGTCTTCATATATGTTATCGTTTACTAAAAAAACTTCTACTCTATCAAGTGTGATAATATTATCATTTTTATCCCATTCATAAAAATTATAAAGTTTATTTTTTAAATTAACTTTTATATTATAAACATAGTTCATTTTATTTTCTTTCTCCTTAATGATATCCATATTAGTATTATACCCAAAAATATAATTAAACACTCAAAACTTGTGCTTATATATTTTAAGTAGTCAATAAAACTATAACCCATTTTTAATAAATTTAAGTAAATAATAGTAAACATTAATGAATAGGCACATATAAATACTCCTAATGTAAAACAAAAAATTTTCCTAATCATAATAAATTATATTTATATTCATTAAAAAATATTATATAATGTAAAAGGTGATTAGAATGGAAATACTTAAATATTTATTATTAGGAATAGTACAAGGACTTACAGAAACAATACCTGTTTCATCTAGTGGACATTTGATGATTTTAAAATCTTTGTTGGATGTGAATGTTGATTTTGATACAATCGCGATACTTACTAATTTTGGTTCACTTATTGCAATTATCATATTATTTTGGAATGATATTGTAGAGTTAATTAAAAGTTTCTTTTTGTATTTAAAAAAGAAAGAAAGTAAATATAAAGATAATTATAAATATTGTTGGATGATTGTACTTGGATGTATTCCTGCTGGACTTATGGGACTTGTTGTTAGTAAACTTGAATTGTTTGCTAAAATTGAAAATAATATTAAAATAGTTGGATTATCATTAATAATAACTGCTATACTTTTATTTATTATTAGAAATTTTAAGGGTAAAAAAGATGATAAAAGTATTGGTGTTAAGGAAGCATTAACTGTTGGTTGTATGCAAATAATTGGATTATTTCCTGGTATTAGTAGAAGTGGTTCTACAATAGTTGGTGGAATGTTTGCTGGACTTAAAAGAGATACTGCATTTAAATATTCATTTATGTTATATATGCCTCTTTCATTCGCAGCACTTGCATTAGAACTTAGTGATTTGCATATTGAAAGTAGTTTAATATTACCTTATGTTTTATCAGTAATAGTAGCAGAAATAGTTACTCTTCTTGTTACTAAATGGTTTAGAAAAATTGTTAATAATGGTAAGTTAATTTATTTTAGTATTTATTGCTTTGTAGTTGGTTTACTTGTTATATTATTCTTATAATATTATTTGAATTTAAAACGGCTTTCATATAAGTCGTTTTTGTGTTATTATAAGATGCAAAGGAAATAAATTATGAGTAAAAAAGATAAAGTTATTAGACAAAATTTAATTAAGAAATGGGAATATGAGTATATAGAGAACTTAGATATTAACAATATTGAATGGTTAAATTTAAATTATAAAGAGTTATATGAATTTTTACTTGATAATTACTATGATGAAGAGGTTCAAGAATTTGCTAATATAAATTATGATAGATTTTTTGATTATAATCCTATTGGGCTTAGGTATATTGATTTTGGCATTATAAGATATCGTTCTAGCATAGAAAATATTAATAATAATTTTTTATTAGGTGTTTGTTTAAATAATAAGGGTACTAAAACAATATTAAATGATGTTGAATACAATAATAATTATATGTTATTTAATAATCAGGAGATGCCACTTACTCATATTATCGCGTGTGAAACAAATTCGTATTATAGAAATATGGGATTATATAAATTATTGATGGCTAAACTTATTAGTTATATTGATTTATCTAAAAATATATTGTGTACTAATGAGTCTTCTATGGGAAGAAGTTATCATACTTTTAAAACTTTTTGTAATATATTAAATGAAAACGGATTTAATAAAGATATTAGAATGGAAATGGATGTTAATAAAGAGTATAAAAGATTGTTAACTAATAAAGCGAATATTTTAAAATTAAAATAAAGGTATTTGATACCTCTATTTTTAATCTAATTTAAATATTTTATTAACAATTAAGTATAAAAGATAAGTTAAAGACATTATAATTATTATCCTAATTAGTATAATTGGATTTTTTATACTTTCTACAAATGATGTTCCAATAAAACCCCAAAAGTATACAAGTGCTATTTTACCAAATAATAATGCTGTAAAATATTTTTTAAAGTCCATATTCACTAGTCCTGCGACTATATTTACCATAAATGCAGGTGTAAATGGCATGGAAATAATTATTATTAGTTTTCCTACTGTAATATTTTTAAATAAATTTTTATATTTTTTTAGTCTTTCTTTATCTTCTACTAATCTATCAAATTTATTTCCAAATCCTTTTTTAAATATATAATAAGACATTATACAACCAAGTATTGTAAATACCCATGAGATAATAAATCCTAAAAATTTTCCTAAAACTAAAAAATTAATAGTAATAAATACAAGTAAAGGTAAAATTGGTAAAATTGATTCAAATACTATTAATATACATGCAATTAATACTCCTAATAATCCTGAATTTTCAATAAAATATACTACATCGTTTAACATATCTATCATAAGCATCAAAACAATTATAGTATAATTAATTTAAATTTTCAAGTGAAATACATTGTACCCTAAACTAGATAAAACTAATACAGCACGTTTGCTTAATTTACCACTTTTGCAATATAAATAATATTTATCATTTTTATTTAAGTATTTTCTATAATTATTTATAAGTTCATCATATGGAATGTTGATACTGTTATCTAAATGACCTTGAGAATAAGTGTATTTGTCACTGACATCAATTATATTCATTTTCTTCACCTATCATATTTTATGCAAAAAAAGAGAATAGTTTATTTTACTATTCATCTTCACTTCCAAAAAAGTCATCAAAGAAATCTTCATCTTTATTGTTCTTTGGAACTATTACACTATCAACATCTACACTTACTTTTGGTCTTTCTACTTCTGCATATGTTGGTTTTTGTATATCTAGTTCTTTATTATCTTTTTCTTCATTTTCTTCTATGATGTCTGGTTCTTCTAGTTTTTCTTCATTAACTTCCATTTCTTCATTAACTTCGTCAAATGGATTAGTATGTTTGCTTTCTTCAAATTCTTTTTTGTTTTCTTGTTTGTGTTCAAGTATATCAGTGATATCTTTTCTAATATCCTCTTCTGTTTCTTGTTCACTTATTTTATTTATGTTTTCTTTTTCTTTTGCTTCTTTTTCTAATCTTGCCTGTTCTTCTGCTTCTTCTTTTTCAAGTTCTGCAATTTTTTCATCTAATTTTTTAATATAATCATCTAAATTTTGTGGCATAGAATTTCTTCCACCACCAATTGTTCCAGGCATAAATGGTGCACCCATTCCACCCATCATTCCTGGCATACCAGGCATTCCCATTCCAGGAAATCCAGGCATACCCATTCCAGGTGCCCCATTTTGATTAGTTCCCTCATTTTCTCTTAATTTATTAACAAAGCCTTTTAAATCAAATACTTTAACATCATGATGTGCTCTTTGAGTATACTGCATTATATCATATTTTTTACCCCAATCAATTTTATGATCATATACAAGTTTTGTTTTAAATGGCATGCTTCTAAATCTATTGATAATAACTTCTCCTTCTTTTAATGCTTGTAAATCACTAACTGTAAATAAAGGTCTAATTGGTGGTGCAGGCTCATCTTTTTTAGGTTTATCTGGTTTTTTATCACCAAGTAATTTACTAATTTCTTCTAATGCAGATAATTCTGTACTCATGATATATACAAAGTTTCCACAGTTACCTTTTATAGTTTCAGCTACATCCTTACCATATACTTTATTTAATTGTGAGAAGTTTTGAATAACGAAACTAAATCTAATATTTCTACTACGAGATGCTGTTATCATTGTTTCTACATCTTTAAGTGCTGGCATGTTAGCAAATTCATCTAATATGAAATTAGTTCTGTATGGAAGTTTTAATCCTGGACAAGTTTGTGCCACCGCGATTAATGCTTCATATGCTTGTTTTACAAATATTGTTGCAAGAGCATGATATGTTGTTTTTTCATCATGAACTTTTAAGAATACTGCTGTTTTCTCTTTACCTATATCTCTTATATCAAAATCACTATATGAAAGCATTTCACTTAATGCTTCTTGTGATGAGAAAATTCTTGTCTTAGTTCTAAATGTACTCATGATACCACCACGAGTTTCATTTGGAGCATTAATACATGATGCAGCGGCTATGTATGCAGGTGATAATTCACCTTTACTCTTAAAGTATTCTTTAATGTAATTAGATGAACCTATTCTATCTTCACCTACTTCTGCCATCATATTTATACTATTTATATTTATTTCTTCTTCGGTAGCATCATCAAAAAGTCCAAGGGAAAGTCCTGTAAAGAAGTTTGATGCTGTTTGTTCCCAGAAAGGTTCTGCTTTATTATTTGGATCTATTAATATATTACTAGCAAGGTCTTGTAAAAGTTCATTTGCCTTATCTGTATTTCCTTCTTTATAAATTCTATATGGATATGAAAATGGATTCCAAGCAGCACCTTCTTTTGGATCACGGAAGTTAATTAATATAATTTTATATCCTTTTTCTTTTAATAACTCACCACACGCTTCATATAATTCACCTTTTGGATCGGTTACAATCATACTTTCACCATGACGTGCTAGTATTCTAATAAGTGGAAACATAAATGCTTGTGTTTTACCTGAACCAGATGCACCCATTATAAGTGAATGTGGTTGTCCACTGTCATCTACCCATGCATTAACTCCATCATTTATTACAGGAATTCCACCAGCATCATATGAATCATCTTTTAAGTGTACCTTTTTAATTCCATAATCATTTTTCATGTCTTTTTCACTCATTAATTTTGAGTAACCATCACTTTTAGATTTCTTTTTAGTAGTTAAACCAAAACCTTCTTCTCTTTCTAAAAAGAATGATGAGCAAGCAAGAATCATTGCAGTTAATGCTAAAATATAAAATACTAGTGTTGTAAATATAAATTCACTACTAAATGCAGGTAATGGATTTAATCCACTTAATTCTGCTGTTGTAGCAAAACTATTTATATTTAAAACTGCTATTGCTATAAAATATAATAACACTATGCAAAATATTATAAATATTACTATATCTTTTAATTCTGCTCTGAATTTAAATTTCATATTTTCACCTCAATACAAACATATTATACTATATTAAATATTTTTTTTCACTATTAATCTATATTTTTACTACTTAAAATTTGATATTTAAAAAATTTTCCATTATTATTGATTTTAAAACTAACTTTTTTGTGTGTTACTTTTCCTTTTAAATAATTTATTACAACATTATTTGCAGAATTATAACTTTGTGTATCAATGTATCTTTTTAATAATGAAATATTTGATTTTTCTGTTTCTGTTCCATTTTCATAATATTCATAAACATATATATTAGCAGTAATGACCTTTTTATCCATTGTCATATTTTCTATTGCTACTTTTATTTCATTATCATAATCTTTTCCTACTGTTCCATAATAGAAGCAATAATTTTTGCCACTTTCATACGCGTAATCAAAGTAACCTGGAAATAATTTTAACTGTTCTGTTACATCAATATTATATAATTCTTTAAATGCTGTAACTATATTTTTCTTGGATAAACAAAATTTTCCACTTCTTTCATCCAAAGATGCAAAGTATCTTTTATTTTCAAGTTCATAAGAAAATAAGAAGTTCCATAATAAATCTTTAATGTTTTCTCCAGTATATGTTTGATAGTCATAATTACTTATTAACATTTCTTTATTAAAATAATAATCTTCTTCTAATTGATTTCTTATTTCTTTGTAACTAGCACTATTTATATCTTTTATACTATTTTTGTCTATATCAAAATTTTCATATTCTGGAAAGTTTTGTTTATTTTGCTCTATATTATTTATTATTACAAGAGGAATAATTATTACACTTAGTGCTATTATTATAATTCCTAATATTATAATATTGGCTTTTTTTTCTTCAAAGTTTTTCATTATTCCTCCTTAATATTTAACTTCGAAATGCATTCCATCATATACACCATCATTTCCATTTCTACCAAAGTTACCACCCCATTTGAATCCTGATGGTTCAAATGCATATTTCCATAATATATAATTTACATTTTGGCAATTTTCTTCTTCCCCACCAATAGCATCTACAAAACTCATATAGTTTTCTAAGCTTCTACTAGAATCATATGGAGAGTATTCTTTACCATTAATATTATATCTAGCAGTGTAATTGAAATCTACTGCAAGACCATACGCGTGTAAACTAAAGTATCCTGATGATGTTTTTCTTTCTACAAATGTACCACCATCTAATAAATGATTAGTTGTAAATTTACAAACTTTTCCATTTTTTATTTTTACTCCATCAGTTAAAATAGTACATATTTTTTGAAAAGCATTTTGAAATTTATCTTTGGCTTTCACATTTACTCTAAAATTTTGATTCCAACCTGCTTGTGAACAATTAGAGTTTATTGTTGTTAAATTTGCATTTTTCCATTCAGGATTTATAGTAATATTTCTACCTGCTGGCTCATCATTATATGAGAATCCATAATATATTCCAAAGTCAGGTGCAACTTCTGGGTAACTTGAAGTTGCTTTATTGCCTACTCTTGAACCAGATGGAGTAGACGTTCCACCTGCATTATTTTGTTCACTACACCTAATTAATTGTGCTCCTTCATCTGCATATGTTTCTTGCATTATTTGAGTAAATGACATACCAGATGCAGATTTATTGTACCATTCATTTTGAACTGTGCTAACATAATGTGCATTATGAACAGCACCATTTGATATTAATAAATAATCACTTGCAATTTCATATAATGCTTTATACTTTGGATATAAACTTGGATTTGCTTTATTTCCACCACCTATTAAATATGATTTACAAGCACTACATACATTAGGAGCCGCAACTACTGAACAACCTAATTTCATACTACAATATGCTTGATCACAAGTTCCACTTCTCATTTCAATAACATTACCCTTTGTGTAATTATTACGCCTATGTAATGAATAACTAATCGCAGCTACCATTTCTGATAAAACATAATTATCATTTCTATTACTTACCTCAGCATTCGCAACACCTATAATATAATCTTCAAATGGAACATCTGCTAAATATTCACCATTACAATCTGTCAATCTAACCGTTATTTCATCTAATTTAGCAGTTAAATAATCACCACAATAAGAGCCTATTAAACTATCATATCTATTATCCATATCTTCAAATAATAATACTTCATTCAATTCTTTTTTTCTATCTACAATCTCTAATATTATTGTTTCTATTTCTTTTGGTGTAAATATTTCATCATATTCAATATCAATTCCATCACTTGTATTACTCATTGTACTAAAATAAGGAAAATGAGTATATGCATAGCCTTTTTGATAATCAAATTCAAACCCCTCAAAACTATTAAAATTATCTTTCGTTTTACTATCAATATCTGCTGATTGATTAAATGCATCTGTATATGTAGGTTCTTTACTTAAAGCATTTCTAGCTTTTTCTATACTATCCTTATCTAATAAAATTATATCATTTTCACCAGCTTCTCCTCTAACTCTTTCTAATAAATCTTCATCACTAACGCTTCCATTACATTCTTCATCACTAGAATAATATGCTAATGGATATTTATTAACTTCTTCATATTTTAATGCTGCTTCCTCTCCAAATCTCATAAATACTTTCCATTTGTTTAAGCTATATTCAAAATTGCCACCATCTTTTTCTACACATCTTCCAATTTTTTTAGTTACTCGTTTATTATTGCTTTCAGTACCATTTTTAGAATCTTCCTCATCTTTACTATTTACATCTTCTACTTCCCAAATATAATATTTATATCTACCATCAAGTACAGTACTATTAATAATTTTTTGAAGTTCATCTTCATTAATAAAATCATTTTCTGTAAGTATTTTTTGCAAAGCTTCAAAGTGATTAGATGCAGAAACATTATTAATTGCATCTTTTGGATTATCATATTGACTTGCAAGTGGCTGAGAATCAAATCCATAAAATATTGTACCTATTATTAAACCTTTATCAGTTTCCGTATTTAGTTTTTCTTGTGAAGTATTTTTCTCAATATATCTCATAAATTCACATGGATCACTAAACTTACTACCATTTAATGTATCTAAAATTTTATTCCATATAGTTATTTTACAATTATTATTATTTTTTAAATTATTAACTAGATCTTCACTGTTTAATTCATTTCCATTTTCATCATAATAATATTCTTCACTAGTATATAGTCCATCTGCTTCACTAACACTTAAATTTTCTTCTGAATCACCTTCTGGTATACCAAAAAAAGTACTAATACTAGATGTAAAAGTATCTACTGACATAATTAATGACATTATTATAACTAATATAATTAATAGTCCACCAAAAACTACACATAAAATAAGAGCAATTTTTATTTTTAACTCTAATGCTAAGAATTTATTTTTTAGATTAGTTATTCCTGTTGCATCTTCTGCTATTTTTTTAGGATTTATTGTTTTCTTTTGATTGTCCTTTATAGGCTCTTTTTGTTTATTATCAGTTTGTTTTTCATCATTAGTGTTATTTCCTTCTTTTTTATCTTTTAGTCCTTCTTTTTCTTCAAGGGATGATGATTTATTTTCAAGTGTACTTTCTTCTTCATCTTCTTTTTGATGATTAATACCCTCATTTTTACCTTCTCTATTTTTTATAGCATCTATATCTTTTTGATTATGACTATTTTTATAAGCATTATAAAGAGAACCTATTTCTTGATTACGAATAGATTTCTTTTCTTTTTTTGCTTCTTTATTTAATTCATCAAATTCCCCATCATTCATAATTTACTCCCTTTAAGAAAAAGAAGGTTCTAGTTAGAACCCTCCACCAGAACCAAATGATTCTAACTCTTGTTGAGTTGCTATTACGTTTATACGCATTCTTCTATTACCACAAACAAATAATGCTTGTCCTTGACTATATCTCTTAATTGAATCTTTTTCTTGATCATTTAAATCAATTAATCTTGATAAATCATCAACTGCTTGTTTTTTAAGTCCCATTACTAAATAGTAGGATGCATTATCAAATATTGCTTTACCATGTATTAGAACATTAGGAGCAGCAAAATCTGTTGGTTGTTGTGTAATTATAATAGTACCTGTATTGTATTTACGTGAACGTCTTTGTATTCTTGCTAAAAATTCCGCACCAAGTGTATTTTGATCTGCAAGTAACATATGTGCTTCATCTACCATTAATATTGTATTAATATCTTTATCTAATGTAAGTCCCCAAGCATATTTTAATATATTAAAGAATAACGCGTTTCTTATATTATTATCTGCATTCATAAGTTCACGAATATTAAATACGATAAAATCAGCATCACTATCAATAGTTGTTTTACCTGTAAAATAATATCTTAGTTCATTTGTAAGAGGACGTACCTTTAATTCTAGTCTTTCCATTATATCTCTTTCATGAGTGTGCTCAGTCATTGATAAAAGTCTTCCTCTTATTGTAGCATACACGTCATCAAATGTAGGATAATCATGGTCTAATATTTTAGTAAAATCAGTATTATAATCTATTTTATATCTCTTATATGTATCTTGAACTACTTCACTAAATAATGTAAGTACATCTTCTTCAATATCAGGACTATAATATTTCATAAATGCTTTTAATGTTTGAAGTGTACGAGTTAATATTGCATAACCCATTCCTTCTTGCATTTCTTCTTCATCTGCATCAAGTACAACTTCTAGTGGATTTATCATACCAAATTCTCCACCTTTACCTAAATCGATAAAGTCTCCACCATAAAGTTTTGTCATTTCTTCAAGTTCACCCTCAGGGTCTATTGCAACTATTTTATGTCCATTTCTAATATTTGATCTAAGCAATATCTTAGCAGCAGTAGATTTACCACTACCAGATGTACCTAAAATTATCATATTAGCATTATTTCTATTAAATTCTTTTTTAGTTTGATATAAGAATTGATTAAATAATATAACACCACCTGAATAATCAACTCCAAGTAAACATGCAAGTCCAGGATCTTTGATACTATCAAATACATAAGGATACATTGCAGCCATTGTAACTGATGGTATTGGTGTTCCAAGTCTATCCTCTATATCACTTGATTCAAATATAGGAATCATGCTTTCAAGTATTTTTCTTTGTTCAAATCTTAAAACAAATGCTTTCATTCCCATTGCATCTAAATAATTTTTAACTTGTACTTTTTTATTTTCTAATTCTTCATGAGAATCAGCAGAAATAAATAAATGCATTTGGAAATCAAATATTCTTGCTTGTGTCGCAGTTAACATTGAAATAAACTGTTCAATACTTTCATAATCTTGTCTTAATCTTTCTTGTATTGTAACATCATGTTCATCAGCATATTTTGCTTTCATATCTGATATTTCTTTATTTAACATTTTAGATAAAACTGAAAATTCAATTGGAATATGTTTTATACAAACTTTTACACCAGATAATTGTGTTATATTAGCAAGATATCCTTCATATATTGCTTTTGGATAACTTACAACAGATAAAATTGTACAATATTTATCACTAATAATCATTTCAGAAGGTTTAAATTCTAAGCCTTTTGGCGCTATTTGACTTTTGAAATTCATTGATTACTCACCACCGTTCCAAAATTAGTAGTTGTGCCACCATTCATAAATCCATCTAGTAATACTCTTAAATCATCATCACTAGTTTGAGATGATTGAAGTCCTGCACCTGCAAGTCCTGAAATCATATTTTGTATTCTTTTTTGAATTATTTCAGGTCTTCTTTCTTTAAATAATATAAAATATTCAGTATCTGTAACATTTACTTCTTTACTCATAAATAAATTTGCCTTTTCTATATCCTCAGCAACTAATTTTCTCATTGCTTGTGTTTGTACTGAATTCTGTAATAATTTTAATTGTGCTAAATATACATTTATATCAACAGGCCTATCTGTAATTATAATCCAAAAAGGATAATCTAAGGTATTATAAAAGTTTCTAAGATTAAATATTGCATTACTTTGAGAACCATAATCTAAAATAAATATATTTCTAGGTCTTACTTTAACACCTGTAACCCTAAAACCATTATTTAAAATTATTTCTCCATTTTGAATATTTCTAACAGGTATCCAATCTTCTGCAAATTTGCGAGTACTATTTTTGTTTGCCATATAATTTAGCACACCATCCTCTCCACAAGTATCTTTTTTGACTTGTACAATAAATATAAAATTCCTGCAAGAAAACTAATACATTATGATAATAAGGTACAGGCATTACTAATAATACACATACACCTATTGGTAATAGTTTAATAAATAACGCGAGTATTGATTGACCTGGTATTGCAAATAACAGAATAAGTGTAGCTAATGCACCAATTAATACAATTACTAAGTCAATCCATCTAAATACATTAAATATTAATTGACCTTTTTTGCTATTTGCAGGTATTAAATATTGATTCATCATATTCTTTTTTCCTTTCTTCTATATATTAAATACAAAATTATTAGTATCTTCCTGGACGTTGTTCTCTTTGCATAGTAGCAGTATTATTAATATTTGCTTGAGCATTTGCATAATGTGTCTGTGCTTCTTTAAGTTCTGCTTTTGAGCCAAGATTTTCTGATTTATATTTTGATTCTGCTCTACGATCATATTCTTTTGTAGTATTTTGAACAGAAGAATCCGCATTGATATCACTACTAGTCATAATAAAATTATGATGTTCATTTCTATATAATTCTTTTCTACTTTCTTTACATTTTTCAAGTCTCTTTTCTTCTGCTTGTCTAGCATTATAAATAGATTTTCTTTTATTATCTGCTTCAGTAAGTTTTCTTTCTGCTTCTTTTGCAGCAGTATTGAATCTATTATATTCAGCTTGAGTGATACTACCATTTGATAGTTTTGCTTCTGCATCTGCACGTTTTCTTTCTGCTGCAAGATATGCACTATTTTTAGCTTGATAATCAGTATTTGCTGCTGCTAAATTTGATTTATATGAATCTTCACTTGAAGCAAAAGCAGTTCTCATATTTGTATATGTTTGATCATATTCTAACATTTTTTCTGCATAAGCTTCTTCATCACCATAACTAACTCCATAAAGATTTTTATAATTTTTAGCTGCATTTTTTCTAGCTTCCATCATATTTTCTAGTGCTTTAGCATTATCTGCTTGACGTTGCAATTGTGATTGTCTTCTTTGGGTAACCCCAAGTGCATTTTCAACACCATGAAGTGCATATTGACCTCCACCACCCATTCTTGCAATCTTTTGTGCCCTTTCTCGATTTGCTTTTGTAGTAGCACTTGTATTTTTAAAGAAATCTGCAATATTATTTCCTTTACTAGCAGAATTAAATCCATTAAATGCTCCACTTGCTGCATTCATTGCAATACCCAAACCTCCGGCACCTGCTGCAACACCTGCACCTATTCCACCAGCAAGACCTAATGCACTACCAACAAGACCAGTTGCAAATTTTCCAAATCCACCTTTTTTATCTCCACCTGACATATGAGTTCCAAGTGCTTCATCAATAAATTTTGGAATACTTCCACCAATTTTAAATGCTGCTACAACTACTAAAACTGTTAATAATAATTTAGTCATTAACCCAGCATCAGTATCACTTATTGGTCCAAAAAAGCTATCCAAATTAGTGAAAAATTTTGCAATAAATACCATTATCAATAACATTGATGCCATTCTTGTAAATGCTTCTATATATACTGATATATATTTTTTATAGAATGTTTGAAAAGTACTTGATTTAATTCCTCCATCAATTATAGTAATTATTGCTATTGGTGCTAAAATTTGAAGTATCAATAATTTAAACATTCGAACACCAATTTCAATAGCAACTTTTACTATGCTATATATTATATAAATACCTACTAAACCACTTATTAAAAATTTATATTCAACTGTTTTATCTAATTTAGATGTTAACAAAACTAATTTTGTAAATGTACACTTTTCTTCTGAACAAATAGTATCTCTAACAGTTGGACTTTCTTCTGGATTATCAATATCATGAACAAATATTTTTACGCTCTCATAAGCAAGATAATCTCCTATATTTTCTACTTGTGCACCTTCTCCAAAAATGAATCTCATTATAAGACCTTCATCTCCACCAGATATATCGGCTACCTGATTTAAAACTACGAAATCCCTTCCTTCTGGAGCACCCATAATCAACATTCCTATTTCATTAAACAAATCAAAAACAAAGTTATATCCTATTAAGAACATAGCCGTTATAAAAATATTTACTACTAATTTTGATCCTTCTTTTGGAGCACTTTCTGGTTCTATCATCCATTTTATAAAAGACATTCCAAGTTTAAAAACTACGAGTACCATAACAACTGCTTTTAATCTATCAACAATAGGAGTTACGATTCCAAATAAACTTGAAAAATCTAATTGACACATTAACATAAACAAATTAAAAGCATATGAAACTAATTCATATATTACACCATCTATTAATAACATTATTCCCATAAAAGGGGCAACAATCCAAGATGCTATTGAACCAAATGATATTAGTGATGTCAAAAATTCCATAAACCCACTCCCAATTCATAATTTACTTCATAGATTATAACACAAATTGAAATTAAAAGATAGTCTTTTAATTATCAGTGGCAAAATTAATTATTTCATCCTTAAAATCTAAGAAAATTTTATTTAGAACAAAGTTAAATTCATCATCTTTTTCTATATTAATAAATTTACCATTATTATCTTCTTTAATGATTGCTAAATCATCATTAAAATCACTATTATTAATAAGATATAAATATGTATTATCATTATTTTTAAAACTATCTATAACAGCATATTCTTTATCATTTACTCTAATAATTTCATTTATTTTATATTTAGAATCATTTTCTATGTTTTTAAGATAATCTTCAATATTTTTATTAGCAATATTTATCATACTTTTGACTATTTTTAAAGGATCACTATCTTTAACAATAGATTTTGCTTCTTCTAAATATCCATTAATATTCATTATAGATAATAATGTGATTATAGCATTTTCTTGTTTTCCATCTTTGATATTTGCATTATCTATTTTCATAGGAATTCCAATAACGTTTTGATTATTTTTTATTAAATTATAGATTTCTTTTTCATCTTTTGTGATAATAAGTTTTATCTTCATTTTATTTAACTCCACTCTATTATAATATTACCATAAATTTGAATATAAAAAAAGAGTTATTTTTTTAATTATAAGTAAATATGTTACTATTCACAGCCATAAAAAAGAGAACGCAAAAAGACTAAGATGAAACTTAGATTATTTTTAATTCTTCCAAA
>CANRJN010000026.1 GCA_947630945.1 uncultured Bacilli bacterium
CCAGCAGTTACTTTATCTAATTCTTCAAGAGTTAATTCTCCTTCTGATTCTTGTGATGTTACACTCTTTGGATTTGGTATTCCTGCTGTTACTCTATCTAATTCTTCAAGAGTTAATTCTCCTTCTGATTGTTGTGTGCTTATATTCTTTGGATTTGAAACTTCTGGTTTTATTCCAGCCATATTTTGGTATGGACTAATCTGTGATTTTATTTTATCAATAGCACTAATATCGATTCGTAATTTAATTCCGAAAACACCATCAAGGAATCTTGCTCTATTAGGATGTTTTTGGATAAATGAATTTCTGTCTTCTAAATATGCTGCTACGGCTTCTGCAAAATCTTCATGAATATGCTTACTTCCATATTCTGTAATTTCGTTTCCATCCATTTTTTTTGCAGTTAACCATTTTGATGTTTCGCTATATCTACCAAAAACACATACCCCATCTAGACTATGAGCAATTTCATGAGCAATAGTATTAAAGGTTGGTGAAAAACATCCCCATATATTTATAACTCCTCCTCCACCTGTTGCAGCACTACAAAAATTACTACTAATATCTTTATTATAATTAACTGCCCAATAATCATCAAGTGGATTTCGCACATCATAAATATTTATTTCTTTTACTAAGTTTTTGTATTTTTCAGGCATAGAATTTAAAATTCTTATGGTTTTAATAAGAGTTTGTTGAATATTTTTAATATTACCCCCATTATCACAATAAAAGGTAAATTTAACATTTTCATAAACAACTTCATTTAGTTTTAAATTACTTAAATTTTGTTGTAATAAGTTACCTTTTTGTGTTGTTATGTCTTTTAAAAATTCTTCAACACTATCATGATTATTCATTAATTCTTTATATATATTTACAGCATTATCATCAAATTTCATTAATTCTACTGCTTGCATATAAAATTTTAAATTATCATTATATAAATTATTGTTTGGTAAATTATTATTTAAAATAAATCTATCATATATATTATTTAATTTTTGTAGATTTTCAATTGAATCGACAGTAAAATTTCTTATATTTAAATTAGATAATATTAAACCTTTATTATTTAATATTTCAAGTATATTAACTAAATTATTATACGCGCCCATTCCATTTTCAAAGAAAAATTTATCATTAATTTGTAATTTTTGAATTAATTCAAATTTACTTTTTTCATTTGTATCTAAATTATTGAAATAATTTAGATATTCTTCAAATTTATTTAATCCATGACTAAAAAGATAATCTATACTACCATTAGATAATCTTAAATTATTTATTCTATCTAATATTTCTAATTTACTACATAGTATATTTCTAGTAGTATAATTATAATTATGCCTTAACATTTTTCTTTCACTATAATTATTGAAATAATCTTTTAATATACTTTCAGAAACATTTTCTAATAAAGTATCTATATTTTCTCCAAAAACATCTATTTGTTTTAAAATACTATTAAATGTTTCTGTTTCTTGAATCTTACTAATTAATTCTGGACTTGTAACAATTGTTTCAAATAAATCAGATTGTTCTGTACTTAAATTTTGAATTAGTGAATCTACATCAAATGATTCAATTAATTTTAATCTTTCAACTATTTGTAAATATTGCTCATTATTAAACCATTTTATATTACTATGATTTAGCATTTTTATAATAGAAGTATCTGAAAGCTCATTAAAAGAATTAAATTCTCCTCTTAAATTAAATAACTCATTTACAAATATATTATTTGATTTAATAGATGTTTTATTAACTAAATTTACAAACTCATTTTCACTTAAATTTTTTACAAAATTTTGTAATTGTTCTTGTGTCATACCATAACAATAAGAATTTAATTGAGATTCTGATAGTATATTAATCATTTCATTATTAGAATACTTTAATGCTGTTTGAATGTTTGAATAAGTTTGAGAATTTATTTTAATATTTGAAATTATTTTTTCTATTCTAGTCTGATCTAATATTTTTAGAGATTCTTTAACAATTGAAGAACTATTATTTAAATAATCTATAATTTGTTCATCAGATAAACTATTAATAAATTCTTCAACATTAATATCGCTATGAGTTAAATATTCTTGTATTTGTGCAGCTTTAAAATCTTTTATTTCAGGATGTAATTCAATAAATGTTGGCTTTGAATTAATTTTAATATTTAATTTTTTAAGTTTACTAGCAGTATCTTCACTTATTTTTCCATCTAATGAACTTATTAATTTTTCTCTTATTCCTGAATATGTATCTGCTAGTGGATTTACACTTCTAAATATTTTTTCTAGAGTAGTATCACTTAATTTATCTATTGCTTCTGCTAGAGTTTCTATATTTTCATTTGTTGTTAATTTGAATAATAGTACCCTTGCACTATCTACTTTTTCTAATACTTCTGCTAATTGTTCTGAATTCATTTGTTGTAATAAAGCAATTCTTTCAGAAGGACTTATATGTTCTAGAAAATATTTTAATGCTTCTTCCTTTGATAGTTCTGATATATTTTTAATTTCATTTACATTATTATCAGTATTTAAAACTTTTGAAGAATCATAATTTATTTTTACATCTTCTACTTTATCCTTTTTTGAATCTTCATGATTTTCTACATTATTATTTTCATTTACTTCATGTTTTGATTCTTCATTAATAATATTATTTGTACCATTATCAGAAACTATATTTCCAATAGTTCCTCCTACTACTCCTGCCTGACCTAGCACTTCGGATGTTAAACGTCTTGAATCTTCTTCTGTATTTGTTTTTCCTTTTAAATTAAATGTTTGTTCTAAGAAATCTTTTATTCCAGTTACTTTTGTTTTTGAATCTATTTTTGATTTAATTTCTGTAATTTGACTTTCTATTTTTTCTAATTTTTTATTTGCTTCATCTATTAATTCTCTACTTGCTGCTTCATTTTCTGAATCTTGATTAAATCCATTTAAATCTCTTTCATGACTTTCTATATCTCTTCTTATATTATCTCTTTCTTCTTCTAATTTTTTTAATAATTGACCTAAATTTTGTTCTTCTTCATTTAAAACTTTATTTTCTGTTTTTATTTCTTCTGTTTCATGTGTCTCTGATATTTTTGAAGATGTATCTAAATCACTTACAGTTGAAATTTCTAGTGATGTTTCTTTTACTTTTGGAGTAATTTTAACTTCAAATTTTTCAGCAAGTTTATTAGCAGTATCTTCACTTATTTTTCCATCTAATGCATTAATTAATTTTTCTCTTATTCCTGAATATGTATCTGATATTGGATTTACACTTGCTTTAAATATTCTTTCTAATGCTGTATCACTTAATTTGTCAATTGCTTCTGCAAGTGTTTCTATATTTTCTTCTTCTGTTAACTTAATTATCAATGTTCTAGCACTGCTTACGTTTTCTATAACTTCTGATAGTTGCTCTGCATTCATTTGTTTTAGTAATTCTACATCAGATATATTTTTCTGTGTTTTATAGTATTCTAATGCTTCTTCTTTTGTCATTGAAGATAATTCTGAAAATGCTAACAAAGTTTTAATTTCGTTTGATAAGGATGAAAGTTTGTTTTTCTGTTCCTCAGACATATTTTCTATTAATTTTATTGCTTCATCTGTTTTTGCATAATCAGTTTCTTTAAAGTACTCTAAAACACTTTCTGGTGATAACTCAGAAATATCTTTTTGTAAATTTTTACTTTGTTCTAATATTGCATTAATTCCATCTACTGTTCTTAATTTGGCTAACCCTTCAATATTTTTAATTGTTAAATCATCTGTTTTTGGTATTAATGTATCTCTTTGACTTATTAACTCTGAAACTTCTTGTTCTAATGGAATAATAGAATCTTTTATTCCTTTATTATTTGTAGTATCAGATTGTAATTTACTTATTTGTTTATTTAATTCATTAATTTGACTGTTTATATCTTTTATTTTAGCAGTTGATGATTCAGATAAAACACCTTGCACTGCTAATTCTGAAATAAAATCATTAAATGCCATTTCTTGTTTAGGATTTAATTTTTGCATAACTTCAAAAGCATTCTTTAAAGAAGCATTAGATTCTAAATTTGCTTCTATATCTGATAAGTTTCTTGTTTCAAGTACTTTTAAATCACTTAAAAATCCATTTATATTTTCTTTTATAGATAAACCATTATTTGTATGAATATTTGCTAAATAACTGAGTGCAGTATAATCTCCTGTTAAATGATATGAAACCCCTTCAAATGTAAAATTTCCACCATTCATTATACCAGCAGTTATAAATGCACTTACTCCTGCTTTAGCCATATTTTCTAATGAAATGCCTTCCCATTCACCTGTAGTAAATAATTTAAAGAATGGATCTAATAGTTCTTGTGTAGACTCTTCAAGTGCTTCGCTAAGTCCAGCAGATATCAATCTACTAACTCCATGTTTACCCACTTCACGAGTCATGTTAGATAACCCAGGAATACCTCCGAGAAATCTTTCTAGTACTGCTTCTGAAGTACCAGATAATATACCATAAACCCAAGCAGAACCCTCACTCATACCTTGTTGTAGTGCTTGTTCTCTTGAACCACCTGCTGCCGACATACCTAACGATACAGATGAAACAATTGCTGCGGCTGGACCACATAAATATCCTAGTGCAATAGATGGTGCCATATTTCCAATGCTATTAAATATTTCATAGAAATCTATTAATGAACTTTTTCTTGCTTCTGAATACTCATCTGATTGAGCAATTTTATCAATTAGGAAAGAATTTGCATAGTCTTCTGCACTTGCTCTACCATCTGCAAAAAACAAGTCTTCAAAATGATCAAAAAAGCCACAAAAACCATCTTTAAGTGCATAAGCATCCATAAATAATTCATCAAATGCCGTTTTATCTAATGCCGCCATTCTATTTGAAGCAATTTCTTCACCCAATGTTCTTGCTCCATAATCATAATATAAATCAAATAATTCTTCAAAATCTGTATTATTTTCTAATCCATTTTTATTTAAATCAAATGCTAAATGCTTTGCCATTTTTTCATGATCAACATTACAAGCATTTAAATATTCTAAATATTCTTGAATTTTATAATGACCTGATTTATCTTTAAGTCCTTTACTAAATAAAATTGCTGCCTCTTGTTCTTTTGTTAATTCAATTTTTTTACCATCTTTATAAAAATCATATAGATGATAGCCATTATCTACACCATCACCAATATAATCTTTTGCTACCACTGTAATTTCATCAAAATTACTTAATGCTTCAAAACTAGGTCTCAATTCATCTAAATCAAAGTTTAAATCTAAAAGTTTTTGCATAGCGGAAGAAATTATTGCTGCATCTTCATCTAAACTTCCTCTTTGCTCTGCTAATTTAAGATATTTATTTTTAGTTTCTTCATCAAGATATTTTAAATTTACTTGTTCATCATTATAACTAAATATATTTTTAATAAAAGTTCCAATAGCAGCAAGAGGATTATTCTTTCTATAACTCTTTTCTATATCTTTCATGTCTGAATCAATTTTTTCTATTTCGCCCTGTATGTTAGATAATTCTCTATTTTGTTGTGATCTATTAATATCATTAAATGATTGCTGAATACTAATTAATTGTTCTTTCTGAGCATCTGTTCTTTCTTCTTCTGGCACTCTATATATAGATTCTGCCATTGCGTTTAAACTTGAAAAATTATATCTTTCATTATTAATATCTAAAATTGTTAATTGATTATTAATTTCTGCTATACGCTTTTCATTACTTTCAATAGTTGAATTAAATTCATCTAATTCCTTTTTTGAGTAATCCCCAACATAAATACCATTCTCATATTTTCCTGCATTAATTGTATTTTGAATATTTTTATTAGTGTTTTTAAGACTTACAAGTTCACTACTTAATGAATTAATAGAATTCGATACACTTTCAGAATTAAATGAAGAACTTAATGATAATATTGCTAATTCAAAAGCATTTAAATCTTTATAATCTATAGAATATTTATAATCTTCTTGCCAAAAATACAAATATGCTGGTTTTCCATTTACTTCTAAACCTTCATATTTTTCTTTTGCTGCATTTATTGCTTTTTGATATTCATCTGAACGATTATGTATTTTATCAATATCAGCATGACCATTTGAATCATAAATATCCTCATTAGTTTTATGAGATTCTAAAATTTTATTAGAATAATCATCTAATATTTTTTTAGCCTCATCTTCACTCATTTTATACTCACTTATAAGTTCATTTTTATTTTTTTCATAATTAGGATCAGTTGGATCAATAGTTAAAATTTCATATGCCTTTTGTAAATTTTGATAACTTTTTTGTTCATCATAAAAGTTATCATAAAATTGATCTATTTGATTTATTGAATTTATTTGATTATCTAAAATTTCTATCATTTTATCAGAAGCATCTGCTTTTTTATTATTGATTCTCTCTATTATTGAATTTTTTAATCTTTCTGCTTCTGCTTTAAATTCATCTATATCTTCTATTTCTAACAAATTAGAAGTGAAATTTTCTCCTAAATTTTGATATCTAAAAATATCAGAATATAAATTATATTCATCAACATCACCATTAAAATTAAATTTTATTAACATTTCTTTTGTATTATTTAATTTATTTAGATAATCATTTATTATTCCACCTGAACCATCTATATTTCCAACAGCACTTTCAATTTTTGATTGATCAGTACTTAAATCAAAACTTATATCTTCACATGCATCTACTTTTCCTTTAAGATTAGCAAATGAACTCAATAATCCACTAGCATTTCCTTTAACATTTTGAATTGCAGCAATTGCATCATCTAAAGCAGAGTAATCAATATTTATATCATCATTAGATGAGCCATAACTAGTACTTGATGTATTTTGTACTGGTTTTGCATTTGAAGAATCATAATTAGAATTTATATGTTCAAAACCTTCTTCATTAGTAGATTCATCACTACTATTTTCATCGCGAGAAATATTTTCATCTATTATATCTTTTGATTGATCTAAAGTATTATCTTGATTTTCATTAGTATCATTCTGTTTATTATCTTGATTTTCATTAGTATCATTCTGTTTATTATCTTGATTCTCATCAAAATTATCAATTATTTCATCTTGCTTATTTTCATTTTGTGTTTTTTCATTATTTTTATCTTTTACATTGTCTTGTTTATTTTGATTTTTAGAATTAATATTTTTATTATTGTTTTTATTTGATTTTTTACTATTAACATTTTTAATATTTATGTCATCTTGTTTATTTAAATTATTTTCATCATCAATTAAATCACTATCTATAATTTTATCTGAAATATTACTATCTGATTCATTTATATTATTATTTAAAATATCTGTTATATCGTTTTTTACGTTATTTATAATTTGATCATTTCCAATGATTGGATTTATACTAAAATTGTTTTTCCTATCTATACTATTACCTGTTTTGGAAAATTTATTTAAAGCATAAATACTGCCTATTCCTGCTGCTGCAGATCCTGCTGCTATTACACCTTTTTTTATTATATTTTTACTTTTATTATCTTTTACATCAGCATTAAAACTAGATAATTTATTTTCATTATTATCTAGTATACTACCACAATATGGACATTCTAGAATTCCATTACTTATATTTATGTTTTTTCCACAATTTAAACATTTCATAAAAACACATCCTATTATCGAGGTGCTCTAGTATTATTAGGTATATTTAAAGCACTTGCTCTTTCTGCGGCTTTTGCAGCAGATGCTGCCGCTTCTGCTGCTGCTTTTGCTGCTTCTTCCTCTTGCTGTATTTTTTTTATTTCATTTCTTTTTTTATCAATACTTATTTTCATTTGATTAATTTTTTCCATACATTCGACTTCTAAATAATGCATATCACTCTTAACTGAATCTAAATCATTAGAACTATTTTGAAAAGCACCATCATCATATGATCTTCCATTTAATTGCACTTTTTCTAAATAACTACTTATATTTGTAAATGGATTTATAAATGAATCAACATTATTTGAAACTGAATTTGCTTGAGTTATTATTTCATTTAATTTTGTTATTTTCTCATTTAAATTTTCTATTTCTGATTCAAGTACTGATATTCTACTCATTTTATTCCTCTTTCTCTTCTTATTTCCTAAAAAGAATATATTTACTCTTCTTAGGAAATAAGAAGCATTTCTGCTTCTTGTTTTTACATTCCGTAATTCTTAATTGCTGTTGTTACACTATTTGATACTTGATTTAATAATTCTTTATATTTATTTGCATTTGCTAAGAAACTATTAAATTCATCTTGATATTGGTCTCTTCCAGGACCTGCTGTCCAGTTATTCATAATTGCATCAAATTGATATTTTGCTTTATTAGTGAAATTATCAAATTCAGAATTAGCAGCAGTTACTTTTTGATTTCCATTAACTGCTTCTGGTGAAATATTAATAGTGTCTCTATTATCACTATAATCAGGTAATGTAGTTCTAATTTCATTAGCAACTGGTGTTAATGATTCAAGTCCTGCACCATTTGAATTTTGAATTTCTCTATAATTAGATGCTATTTTAGTTGTTGTTTCAGCAAGAGCACCTAATGAATTTCTAATTCCAACCATTCCATTGTATACAACTATTAAATTTTGAATTTGTACACCAGCATCTTTACCTTCCCAACAATTTTTTAAAATATCAATTCCACTTTGTAGATTGCTAATTAATGTTTCAGCAGAATCTACTGTTGAACCAGTTACAGTAACATTATACAAAGTTTTAGCATCATCGAATAAGTTTTGAACATTATTCACTTTATGATTCATTTTCCTTATTACCTCCTATAATAAGTTTACAATATTAAAATATTTTTGTAAAGAAAATTTGCTATTTTATTTCATTTATTAATTTAATAACAACTGGCATTCCACTTTTTACTACTACACCATATTCATTATCAATCATATTAATTGAAGTTGGTTGAATTGTTGTTTTAATAACAAATTGTTGAGAGATATTATTTCCGATCCATAGTCCATCATTACCACTTATATTATTTTTATACCATTCTTCATATTCATACTTTTTAAATGCAGATGGAATATCAACAAGTACAAAATTAATCTTTAATGCTTCTTTTTGATTATTTAATATTTTTCTAAATATTTCTTTATGACTATCATCTAATTTATTTAAGAATTTATCAAATCCTATAATAATAACTAAACTATTTGGTATATTTTTTATACTTCTAAGATTTAAATTATTATTAATAAGAGTTTGCTGTATTTTATCATCCAATGATTTTAGCGCGTCAACTGATTTATCAAAGTCACTAGAAATTAAATTAATATTATAGTTAAATTCATCAAAGAAATTACAAGCATCGATTACTACCTTATTAAATGTATTATTATTTTGTTCAACTAGTTTTAAGAAATTTAGCATAAATTTTCTTGTATTTTCAAGTTCATTTGATGAAATAATATTACAATCACTTTTTGAAAAGTCATATAAACTTGATACTAATGTTTCTTTTGTAAGACCAATTGGAATATTAGTAATATCTGTATATTTATCTTTAAATCTATCAAGTTTAATAATATCAGGCATAACAGGAATTTCTCTTGCTTTATTAATTCCTTTTTCATTTAATAAACTTATTAATTCTTTAATAGTTGAATATGAAGAATCACTTTCAGTAATAGACGCAGTTTGAAATTCTAATACTCTATCTAATTTAATAAGCCCTCTTCCAAGACAATTTGATGGCACAAGACCATTAGTTCTACCAAGTATATCTCTATAATCTGTTTCATTATTTAATTGAAGAGTTAATATTTGTTTACATGCTTGTGCTACTTTAAACTTAATACCATTTTGACTATTAGTTGTAATTACAAAATTAATTCCATATTTACTTCCCTCTCTTACTACTGGTACTAATTTATCTACATAATCTTGATAAGTATCGTTAAGTACTTCAATAGAATTAATAACTACAACTATATTAGGAAGAGTTCTTCCACTATTTTTTATGTAATCTTGATAGTTTCCATTATATGACATAAATAATTTTTTTCTTTTATTCATTTCACTATTTAACATTTTAGCAAGATTTTCAAGTTTCTCATCATCACCATTTAAAATAACATCTCCAACTTGTGGTGCATCATTATAATTCATTAATGTTTCTGCTCCAAAATCTACTAAATATAAGTTAATTTCATTAGTATCATATGTCATTAGTGAAGAGTATACAAATGTCATTAAAAATTCATCTTTACCACTATCAGTTGTACCATAAATAACTGCATTACCTTCTCTTGTTATAGGTAGTGTTAATAATCCTTGTAATTGATTATCAGGATCATCATATTCACCAATAATTGGATTAATATTAAATCTTTCTTTTGCAAAATTATATTTTTTATATAAATCTTGAACTAGTATTTTATTAGGAATTCTATCTAGCCATAATTTTCTTATATTTAAATTTGCATCTTTAGATATATTTATTAAGTATTTAACAATTGATGTTAATTCTTCACCTTCTGATTTAATTAATTTTTTTGCAAATGTATTATTTAATGTTTTCTTAATTGTTCCTATATTATCAATAAAATACATATTTTTATCTACAGGTTTTTTATATTCTTTATTAGGATAATAAGATGCACCTGCCCATGCTGCTTGTCCAAGAGCAAAGTATTCATTATAACCTACTTGTAAATAAAATCTACCTACATTCTTAAGTTCTGCTGCTAAATCACATTTAATCATTTCCATACTATCTGCTTTATCTTGAACTTTTAAACATACTTTAAATTTAGAGTTTGACCATATTTGAGAATCTACTACTCCACTTGGTTTTTGTGTTGCTAAAATCAAATGAACTCCAAGTGAACGTCCAATACGAGCAGTACTAATTAAATCATCCATAAATTCAGGTTGTTGATCTTTTAATTCAGCAAACTCATCAGAAACAATTATTAAATGTGGTATTGGTTCTTTTATCATACCATCTCTATATAATTTTTGATATTTATATATATCTATTGTACTTTCACCAAGTTTATCTCTAACTTCATTAAATTTTTCTTGTCTTCTTCTAAGTTCACTTTGAATACTAGATAGTGCTCTATTTATTTCTGCTTTATCTAAGTTTGTAATTGTACCTACTATATGTGGTATTTTTTCTCTTGTTTCACTGTCAACAAAAGCACCAGAAAGTCCACCACCTTTATAGTCTATTAATACAAATGATACTTCTTCTGGACTATAATTTATTGCCATTGAAAGTATATATGTAATTATAAATTCTGATTTACCACTACCTGTCATACCTGCGATTAGTCCATGAGGTCCATGTGCTTTTTCATGTAAATCTAATACAAATAAATCATTATTTTCATTAACTCCAATTTCTGCCTTTAATGATTTAGTTGGATCATTATCTTTCCATCTATTTAAAACATTTAATTGATCAATTTGACCTACACTAAATAATTCTAAAAATGTAATTGTACTTGGTAACTGCCTTATATTACTATCAATATATAATGGTAAATTAGCAAGTGTATTTGTAACTAAATCCATATTATAATTTTTAATTTCATCACTAAATCTTACTTGATCATTATTTTCACTATTTATTACTACTGATGTCTTATCACCAACATTAATAAATTTAGTTATTTGGCTAGGTAATTTAGATAGTCTCTCTTCAATAACCATTAAACTAAATCCTAAATTACTTTTTTCTTCTAATATATTATCTACTATATTAATTTTTCTTGCTAAATCTATATCATCAATAATTACTAAATAATATGAATTAAAATTTGTATAACTATTTATTCTTTCATTTTCATTACCATTTGTACTTAATATTTTTCTATTATTAAATATTTGTTCTAAATAATTTGAAACTTCTTGCATTTCTTCTGTATTTGTTGCAAAAAACCTAATGTATTTATCATCTGAAAACGTATAAGGTGAATTTTTTAAATACTCCCATCTTTTTTCATTCTTTTTATCAGTAAATATTACTATTTTTAAATTATCATAACTATGAAAAGCCATCATTTGTAATAACATGTTATTAACAAAATAAATATATTTTTGACTAAGACCACAAATTGCTGTTAATTTATTATCTGCAAATGAATAACCAATTGGCACATCAGTAAGTGTTTTATATGTATCAATAACTTCATTTAACATCTTTTTAAGATTATCATCATCCATTGTGAAATCTTCACTTCTATAATTTATTTCTGTATCAAATGGAATTTCTCCTTTACCAAGTCTAACTGTTAAAAAGTCTCCTTGATCAATCTTTCTTGACCATAAAGTTCTTCTTTTATTTAATATCATATCATAACATACATCAGTAGAAAGAAGATTTTCTTCAAGGATTCTTTTTTGAGTATTATATTCATGAGTTAACTCTTCATTTTTACTAGATAAGTATGATTTATATTTATCTTGTCTTTCTTCTTCTCTTTTTTTCTTTTGATGCTTTTCATACATTCTTGTTACAAATGGCCATACTAACATACTAAGTAACATTGATATACATATTACTAATGTTGGCAAACTTTGTTTCCATGTTTTTTGTCCATCATTTATTAATTGAATTGCATTTGCAAGTGTAATCATTGAACTTGCTGCCATTGTAATCATTGGAGCAAGAGTCATAATTAATGGCGTTTGTTGCATATTTTCTCTTTGAGGAGGAGAATCTATATTTAATTTAAATGTTTCTATAATTTTTCTAAGTCTTGGACTTCTTAAAAAATAATCATCATCTTTATATAAGTTTTCATTTATAATTTCTTCTGTTGTTACTTCATCATTAACAACTAAATCTTTTTTTTGTAAAACATCTTTTACAAATACTCTACCTATTGGATTATTTATAAATATTAAATTGTGTGAAAGAACTATTTTAATTCCATAAACATTTATAACATCTCCATTTTTAGCATAAGTAATATCATTATTTATTATTTCATCATTTAAATACATAATAGATTCTTTCATCTTTTCTATTTTGTAGTATCCATTTTCTATTGATAAAATAAAATGAAGATTTTGAAAATAAGGTATACTTACAGAAATATCATTATCTTGTGATTTACCTACTTTAATTACTTGATTATCATTAAAATTATAAGTAGAATAAGTATTATCTGTCGCGTCATAACAAAATATTGGATATTTTTTATTATCTTTTTCTACTACATAGTAGTTTTTTGATTTTAGTGTTATCATTTCATCATTTGAACCAGATATTATCTTACTACTTTCACTTCCACTTATTATCCAATTATTATTTTCACCTTTAATATTTATTATATTTTTATTATTATCATCTGTAAGCCAAAAATTACCAATTTTTTTATATGGTAAATTAAATGTTATTACTCTGTTTTCATCAAATAAATATATATTCATAAATCACACTAACCCTTTATTATTAAATCAATATTAATTTTGTTCCATTTTTCATATCTGTATTTCTTATGAGTTCATTATTTTTATATGTTATTCCATTCTCTGCATTTAATAGAATATAATTTCTATTAGTATCAATTGAATCAAATAATGTAGTATTTAATAATTTTGATATATTACCAACTTTCTCATTAACAGGTAAATATATTTCAAAGTTTTTACCCAATGATAAAGAGTATAAATTTACTAATATTTTATTATCTAACATATACTCACCTACTATTCTACTTTAATAAGTATAACATAAAAGAAATAAAATGAATAGTAAAATTTTACTATTCAAGAAATTTTTTAAAATTAATTTTATTTTCTTCTTCCAAATATAATTATTCCAAATATACTTCCGAGTGTATCTATTAAAACATCTCTTATTTCTCCACTTCTACCACTTATAAATAATTGATGTATTTCATCACTACATGAGTATAAAAAACATATTAATATTGATAATAAAATTATATTTTTATTATTTAAATTATATGTTTTTAAAAGTAAGTTCACAAGTACTCCAAGTATAAAATAAATACTAAAATGTGCAAGTTTTCTAACAGGTGTATGTAATTTATTTACAATATTAGTTTCTTCTTCTAATGTTAAATCTTTATCAAATATTCTAACTACATTTTTAATTACAAAATTAATTACTCCTTTACTTTGTTTAGATGATTCACTACTATTAAAACTAGAAAATGTAAATATTAATGCCATCCATGCTATAACAAGTATCCATAAAATTATTCTTTTTTTCATATTCACTCCATATATTTAATAACAGTATCTTTAACATTATTCCATATTTTTTTAGTATGTTCATGTGTTAAAATACTCTCTACTTCATCTATGTTAGTCCAAATTAAATCATGTACTTCAAGAGAAGTATTATTACTAATCCCAATATCTTTTGCTATAAAATAATGTGCTTCACAAGCATTTCCCATAGAATCAATATAATTCTCAATAAGTATTTCATTGTTATCTAAAATTAAAGGTTTTCTTTTAGTTTCTTCTTCTGTTTCACGAATAGCACATTCAACTAATGTTTCATTTGCTTCTAAATGACCTTTTGGAAAAGAATAATCATCATATTCTTTTCTATAAACAATTGCTATTTTTTTATTTTTAGTATCCATTAAGATACATCCTGCTTTTTTTATCATTAATTTACTCCAACATTCTATAAGTGAAACATATATTTTCTTGTTTATATAATTTATAACAAGCTAAAAATCTTTTAGTATTTTCATTTTTAACATTTTTTATTTCTTTCATATTATCATCTATTATTTTTAATATATTTTTATTAGGTGTAATAACAAATGCATAATCTGTGCTAAACATATAATTACCTATTTTAACTAAACTTGTATACATATATTTATCTATAACATCATCATAACAAGTTAATGCAATATCATAAAATGTATATAATTTATTAGTATACATATCTTTAATGGTTACTTGACCTAATGATGGATTAAGTGATTTTACTTGAAATAGTGATTCAAGATAACTATCCTCAAACTGACTAAATAAAGCAAAATCTTTCATTAATATATGCTTTTCTTTCATTACTAACTCAAAAATATTATCTTCATTATCTATTTTATGAAATAATATTAAATTTCTTATTACATTTTCTTCATTGATATTAATATTATTTTTACTAAGAATATCTATATATTTATCAATTTTATTTTTATTTTCAAACAATTTTTTAATACACTCATCATAAATAATTGATACTTCTTCTCTTGTTTTTTTATAATTATCAATGCTTTCTTTATCTTTAATATTATTGTATACTTTATTATATTTTGTATCACTTTCTTTTTTAACAATTATTTCAATATATTCATTTGGTGTCATACCTTTTAAACTTGCAGATGGCATTTCATCCATTGCATCATACATTAATTGTATAACGTTACTTAAATCTTCATTTTTTAAAATTGGTATAGATTTTAAATAATCTATTAAATCATCTCTTTTGAAATCTAAAACAGAATATTCTAAAACTTTATTTAAAAAGTTTTCTTGATAAAAATGTAAATTATAAATTGCATCTAAAAATGCATCAATTTTAGGATTATTATGATTAAATTTAGAAAAAGATAAACAAAGTACCTCATCTATTGGTCTTATTTTATATATAAATTTATTTTTATTATAATTTACCATATATAATAAATCATCTTCAAAATAATAATAAGGCTCATATATTATATAAACATTATTTGAATATTCTATTTTATATGTATAATATTTAAAAAATCTATTATTATATATAAAATCTATAAAAGTATTTTTATTTATATTAATATATTTCTTAACTATATTATAATAATTATTTATTTTTAAAGCACCATATATTTTAATAATTCCAATTAATAAAGAATTTAAACTATCTAATGCTATTTTTTCTTCTTCATTATATGATTTTATTGCTTTTTTTATTGAATCTTTAAATTCATCTGGTATAACTAATTTTACCTCATTATTGCTATTATCATGAATTAATAAAAATTTTTCAAATAAAGAATGCCATAATTTCTCATTAAATATTTTTTGAGGAGAAATTTTTTTATTTATTATTTTTTTTAATAATTTCAATTCATCATTTGAACATAAATCAATAATAATATTATAATCACTATATAATTTTATTATTTCATCTGCTATTTTATTTTTTGATATTTTTTCATATTCTTTAAAATCATTTATTATTTTTGTATAATTTTCAAATATTACTTCTTTTCTATAAACATTTATTTTTTCTTTTAATTTCATAAATACTCCTTTTTATAATTAAATTATACTATAAAATTATTTTTTCGTAAATAAAAAGACATTAATTAAAATGCCTTTATGAAAATAAATTACATATATTTAGGACCACATACATTTACATTACAAACTTCATTTTCTTCTGTACATGTATAACAAGGTGTATATGTATGTCTATATATATGATGATTAATTATTCTAGTATTGATTGGTTGTACATGTGGTACTTCATGAATAATTTGTTTATGAATACATCTTTCTTGTGGACATTCATAAACAGGTGGACACATCATAGGTGCTTCCATTGCACAACAAGATCCTGCTTCACTAGTCATTTTATCAGGTGTAAGTTTTAATTCAGCACTACCTTCAACACTATATCCTTGGTACATACCCATATTATCTGTCATATAAACAACTCCTTTTCATAAATAGTTTATGATAAAAGGTAAATTGTGAATGGGTAAATTATAATTATTGATTATATTTATTGCATTTCTCTTCTAATAATTTAAAATTACAACATCTTTTTAAAATATTTTCATTTAATGTACCATTTAAATATTTATTATATAAATTTTTACTCTTTTTATATAATATTTCACTATTACGATTTAACCAATATAATTGACTTTTTAAAAGTTTTATATACTTTTCCTCTGATTCATTTACGGCATCTTTACCTAAATCTAATTCAATAATATTTTTCTTTGTAACAGGTAACATATTATTAAAATTTATAGTGCCTAGTTTTCCCCTATCTATTTTTAAAAAATCTATTGTGGATTTCATTTTTAAATGTTTAGGCTTTGGGCTAGAAAGAGGTGCAAAATACATACATTTATTAATTTTAAATAATACACCAATAAAAGGTCTTAATTTTTTTTGAGAATAATTAAATGGAACTTTATTATCAAATTTTCTTAAATAATCACAATACTTTGAATCCAATCGTACTATTATTAATTTATTTTTTAACATATAATCACCTCTTAAAAAATTATATAATAAAACAAAAAATAAAACCAGAGTTTGCTCTCTGATCTCTTTTTTAATTTCCTCTTATGGTGGGAATCACCGCTTTTTTAATTTCCTCTCATAGTGGGAATCACTGCTTTTTTAATTTCCTCTCATAGTGGGAATCACTAGCTTTTTTTATCGCTATTTAAATAGCAATATTATTATATGCATTTTTGCATAACTTAATCACTTAAGTAATGATAGTATACACTATTTTTAAGAAAAATTCAATCATTTTATAATAATTTTTCTATTTATGATTATCTTTTAATCTTCTTTGATATGAATTTATTTCTTTATTATAATCTAAATACTCTTGTAATTCTTGATAAGATAAATAACCATACATAGATGCTAAAAACGAACAACAAAGTACAAGAAAGACAAGCAGATAATCTGAAGAGATTTTTATCTCTTCAAATTTATCAATAATAGTGCCTAAACCAACAGCAGTTAAACCAGTCATACTTAAAGCAACAGAAGAATAAGCAATTAAGAATTTTTTTGCAGATTTTCTTAATTTTTTTAAATTATATAAATCAAGATTTAACATAATATTAGTAGATGTAGATTTTATTTGATTTAGTATATTTTCCTTTTCTTTTGAACCTAAAAGTAAATCATTTTCTATATTTTTTATTAAATCTAATAATTGTTCTCTTTTTTCTTCATCAGTATTATCACTATTCAATATTAATTGTAAATTATCAAAATATATATCCATAAAAACCTCCTTGAAATTTATT
>CANRJN010000027.1 GCA_947630945.1 uncultured Bacilli bacterium
ACAAAAAAAGAAAGTGATTACTCACATTTCTCTTTTCCATTAACTATTCTTGTTTTTCCTGTCTTAGTATATCCTTTTAATGAAGAACTTGAACTCCATTTATAAACATAATACTTACTAGTTTTCTTAGTTGCTTTTGCTTTTGTCTTATCAGTAGTATATAAATTACATTTATCTCCTTCTAATTTATATCCACTTGGACAAACCTTTTCAACTGATTCTTTTTGTTCAACTTTATAACAAGTTCTATCTTTTAATGTATAATCACTAGGACATTTACAATCAACTGTTCCTTTTATTGATTTATAACATTTTAAGTTTGCTCCACTACCTTCTTTAACGTCAGTTTCAGCAGGACAACTATAAGTTTTTTCAACTTTATAACATTTTAAGTTTGCTCCACTACCTTCTGGTGTTGTTCCAGCAGGACAACTATATGTTGTAGTAGCAGGTGTTGTAACTGTTACTTCTTTATAACATGTAGATGTTACAGTCTTTTCAACTTCTCTATAACATGTATCTGTATATTCTTTCTCAGCATAATCACACCTTTGAACAGGAACATCAGGACATACTTCACAAGTAGTTGTTAATCTACCACCATCAACTTTATTAGTACAATTACATGCTTTTGGTCCTGGTTTATATTCAGTATGACAACTTTTTTGAGTAGTTGATTTAGTACAATCATAAGGTTCTTTTTCTTTCTTTGTTGTAGTACAAGCATAAGGTTGTTGTTCTACTCTTGAACTACCAGGAGTAGTTTTTTCTATTCTTTGAACATATACTTTATTTTCAGTAACAACTGTTTTTAATTGTTCTTTACTACCTGATGTTATAACACAATTAGCAGGTTGTGTATAAGTAGTTGTTTCACTTTTCTTAACTGTTGCAGATTTACTATCTTTTAATACTGTTTTATAACAATATTTACCATCTAATGTAGCACCAGCATCACAACTATAATTAGTTGTAGTTTTAGTTGCTTGTTTCTTAAATTGATATTGAGTTATTTTTTCAATAGTACATTTCTTTTCACAGTTTTTATCTTTACAATAGTTATGACAACCTAATACTTTAACAGTGAAATCACTTTCTTTGTCACATACTAAGTTAGTTTTTAATTCATAACCATTCTCAGTTTTAACAACACTTACATAAGAACTATATGGATTACATGGATTACCATCTTCATCAACAAATGGTAAGATTAATTTCTTATTAACCATTTCATCTAATGTAATCTTAACTTCATCACCTAAATTTTTAGGTAATTTATCATCAGTAAAATAACTTTCTCCTGCTTCTTGCATATATTTTATATTTTCTCTAAATACATTACTATAAAAAGGTTTCATATTTGGAACATTTTTATTAAATAACCAAATTAGAATAAATATAAATAACCCTGCAAAAATGATTTTTACTAATAGATCAAATATACTAAAACCATTTCTTCTTTCATTACTATACATAATCAAAACCCCTTTCTAATTTATTTAGTTAATTTCATTGTGTCTAAATGTTCATATTTATATTGTAATTCATCTAATAAGTCTTGTGTAAATCCAACTGAATCTGGTTCATTTGGAACATCGATTCCTGTTAATCTACCAACAACTTCATTATATTCACCTGTAATAATACCATAGTATATTTCAGTTACAGGTAATTCTTTCATTTCTTTTGTATTATAATCTACACATGTTTCAATACATACAGGTTGCATAGAATTTAAATTGTATTCAACAGCAGTTGTACCATAAGGTGCTATTGTTGAATAAAATGCAAATAATCTATTTTTTGATTCAAAATTGAATGGATTTACATCACCATACATTCCATCAACAGTCCATTCATTCCAGAATTTATGACCGATAGATTCAATAGCAGGTCTTGCTACTTCTGCACTTCTTTCATTTAATCCTTTAACTAATTGAGTATATAAATCATCATATGATTTAACAAATTCTTGTAATTTTGTTCCATCAGTAGTAAATAAGTATGCTGGTGTATATGACCAACCATCTTTTTCTGGTGATGATGGTAAGTTAGTTAATAAATTAACATATTTTTGAGCATAATCATCAACTACATTAATATCAAATACTTTTTTTCCATTTTCATCAAGTGGTAATTCACCATTCATTACTCTTATACAATTAGCAATTAAATCAACACTTACTGCATCTTGTGTATTTTGTGATAAGTTACCAATATATGGTTTGTAATAATTATCATAAATGTAATTTGCTCTTGCTTCTACTTGTTCATCATTAGTTATATCTAAGAATGTACCAACTTCACCAAGTTTTAAATTAGAAACATTTGATTCTACAAAAGGTGTTGGTGTAACTTCTTCTGTTTCTAGTGACTCTGTTACTTCTGGTGATGGTGTTACATCTAAATCATTTTGAGATTCTTCATAATCTGCTTTAGCACCATTTGCTTGACCAATTGCATATCCAGTAGCGCCAATAGCACCTAAACCTAATAATGCAAGTATTGTAGTTCCCCATCCTCTACCTTTTGATTTTTCTTCTTCTACTGTTTCTTCATTTTCAACTTCATCTACTTTAACAGATTCTGGTAACATAACTTCATTATATTTTTCATATAAAGAATTTAATGTTTCTTCATTAACGTCACCATGAATTAAATTTGTTAAATCTTGTTGAGCATCTAAAATTGATTTGTTATTTTCTATAATTGAATTATAGATTTCCATAACATGGTCTTTATTTCCACTTTTTTTTGCTTCTTCAAATTCAACACGAAGAGAAGCATCTTCCTTTCTGTATTCTACTATTTTGTTTCTAATAATAGAAATAATTTCTTTCTTATTCATTTTAACCTTTACCCCCTTTGTAAAATGTGAACATATTATATCACACTTATACAATTTTGTCAAATATTATCTATTTTTCCAATAATATTTTGACTTAATGCCTTATATTATTACATAAAAAAAGGAAATAGTCAACTAGATTTGCTATTTTCTTTTATTTCCTTTGATTTATTATTTCTTTTAAAATCTTTTAATTTTGATTTTATACTACCCTTACTCTTATCTTTATTCTTCTTTGATTTAGTTTTATCATTATTCCTGTATTTACTTTTGTTTTCAAAATGTCCAATTAAAACTTTATCTAATTTAAATTCTAATAAAGTAAATATAAATAAAATGAAATATAATATACCTTTTAAAATATCTTTATATACAAATATAGATTTAATATATTCTTTTGAACTATCGATATATCCCATATTATTAACTACTATTAACTCTAAAATATAACTATTAAATATACCAAGCAACATAATTATTATTAATTTACTAATTCTAGCAGTGCTATAATACTTCTTATAATTATATGTAGTTGGAACTAAGAAAAATATAATTAATAAATTAATTAATAAATAAAATACTCCATATAAATTACTATCAATGAAAAAATATTTAATTAATTCGATTAAAAAAATTATAATATATAAAACTGTAACAATATTTAAAACTAATTTTTTATATTTATACATTTAAACCTCCTTTATAACAAGTAAATTTATAATTAAATTATAACACTTAGAATAAAATATGTAAATTAACTTAAATTTATAATATTTGATAAAATCTTTAAAACTTAAATAACTTATTCTTGTTTTTATAAAATATAATATGTTAATATATTAATAGGGGAAATCATATGAGACATGAGATTATATTTGAATTTATTAAAAATGGTAATTTTAGTAAAAGTAATATTGAAAAAGTAAAGAAAAAATTACTTTTTACAGATAAACAATTTTTAAGATCAATTTTTAAAGCCTTAAATTCTCTTTTAGGAAATGTTATTGATAAACCTTATTACATTCAACTCATTAAAAATTGTTGTAACCTTATTTATATATTATGTACTGATTTTGATTTAAAAGAAGAAGATGTTGAAGTAAATAAAAACAGAATAAATAAAACAAAAATGGCTATTATTGCTAATGCTAATAAACTTAATAATGATGATTTAAGATATAGCGCTAATAAATTAGAACAAATAGTATTAGATAAATATTTAAATACAGAAGATTTAAAGAAATTAATTAAAAGTTTAATTGATAAAAAAGAAGATATAAATATAATTAAACAATTTACTAACAATTATAAAGGATCATTAATAACAAATGATTTATTTAATCATGTATTTTTTAAAGCAATTGATTCCCTTGTAAATAATGATTGTGATATATATTATTTTATAGCACTTTTAAAATTATTTTATACGCAAAATATAGATAGAGATAAATATGTAAGAATATTAAATCTTGCTAGTAATGAAAAAAATGAATTTGCAAATGAAATATATTTAATATTATATGGTATGAAAAAGTCTTTAAAGAAAGATGAAATAATTAAGAAATATGGTATTGTAGAAAATTTAAAATCATTTAATATTAAATCTATAAAAGAAAATAATGATGATATATTATTAACTATTGATGAAGCAGCAACTCTACTAAGAGATGACGCGTTAAGTATTAAAAAAGATGGTAATAATTATATTGTAGGTATACATATTGCTGATGTTGGAAAGTTTTTAACACCTAAAAGTGAAATAGATATTCAAGCACTTAATAATTATAAATGTTTATATTTACCTGATAAAGGTATTAGAATTCTACCTAGTAATTTAGAAAATAGTTTATCTTTAAATGAGGGTATGGTTAGAAATACTATTAGTTTATATGTGATACTTAATGATAGTGGTGATATTATAGATTATTATTTAAAAGAAAGTACAGATGCTATTAGCAAGAATTTAAGTTATAGAGAAGTAGATAATATAATTAATCATAATTTAAGAAATGAAATTGATTATAAATTAAGAGATTTATATTATCTATCTTGTGCTTTGGGTAAGAATAATAATAAAGAAGTATATTGGATAAATAAGAATAAACTTAAAAATAATACATATTTTACTAATACAAAAAGTGAGAGAATTGTAAGTGAATTTATGATTTTATATGGTTATTTACTTGCAAATATTGCAAGTAGTCATAATTTTCCATATGTATATAGAATACAAAATAAATCTTATTTAAATGAACTTGCTAAAAACTTAAATATAGATGTTGATTCATCTACACAAGCAATGATAAACAGTATTTATTTGCCTAGTAAATACTCAAAAGTACCAGAATATCATAATGGACTTGGTTTTAATATGTATTCTCATTCTACTGATGCACTTAGAAGATACCCTGATATGTATAATCAATATTTATTACATAAGTTTTATTTTAAAGATAAAGACTTTAATTTTAATGATGAAGATTTTGATTATTTAATAGAATATTTTAATCAAAGAAATATGGAATTAAATTTAATGAAATATGAATATATTAAATCTAGAAAACTAGGATAAAAAAAGAGTTATACTCCCATGTTAACTCCTTTTTTCTTTAATATAATTTTTCTTAATATATCAAATGGTATTACACTAAATGCAACTAATATCATTATTTCAAATTCATAAAAAGTAAGTCCTGTTGTTCTAAATACCTCTCCACCATAATAAATTAATGTTATTTGTACAATTGTAATAAATAAGAATATTATTAAGAATACTTTATTTTTAAATAGATTAGAAAATGTATTTATTCTATGTGTTCTTGAATTAAACGCGTTAAATATATCAATAAATATAAAAAGTCCAAAGAATGCAGTCATTAAGTATTTATTATTTATATCATATCTATATAATGAATATATAAATGGAGACTTTAAAAACCATATGCAAAGTAACATTGAATATATACCATCTAAGAATATTTGATTTTTCATATAACTATTAATAATTTTTTCATTTTTATTTTTAGGTTTTTCTTTCATATATTCAAGTAATGCAGGTTCAAATGAAAATGCAAGTCCTGCGAATGTATCCATTACCATATTAACCCATAATACTTGTACTACTGTTATTGGAGATAATATACCTATAAATGGTCCTATTATACTTAGTAATACAGCACAACAATTAACACTTAATTGAAATATTACAAATTTTCTAATACTTTTGAATATTGTTCTTCCATATAATATTGCAGTTGATATTGACATTATATTGTTATCAATTATTACTATATCACTTGTTTCTTTTGCTATTTCTGTTCCACTACCCATAGAAAAACCTACATTTGCTTTTTTAAGAGCAGGAGCATCATTTACCCCATCTCCTGTCATACCAACTACTAAATCTAATTCTTCTGCTATTTTAACTAATCTATTTTTATCTTGTGGTAAACTTCTACTTAATACTTTTAATTTAGGTAATATTTTCTTTATTTCATCATCATCTAAATTATTAAATTCTTCACTTGTTAAAATTATGTCATCACTATTTTCTATTATTTTTAATTCTTTTGCTATTGAATATGATGTTTCTTTTGCATCTCCTGTTACCATTACTACTTGTACTCCTGAGTTTTTAATTAATTCTATACCTTTATATGATTCATCTCTAATAGTATCTTTTAAAAATATAAATCCAACAAGTGTTAAATCTTTTATTTCTTCATTATCACTTATTGCAATAGCAAGGACTCTTTCTCCATTAGATGTTTTTGTATCTATATATGTTTTTATTTTATCTTTTTCTATTAATACTCTTTTTGTACCATCATTTTTTAAATATTTAGTACATTTATCTAGTATTATTTCATAAGCACCTTTTACAAATGTAGTTTTATTATTATAATTTGTTGTTATAGTTGAATATTTTATTTTACTGTTGAATACTTGTTTATTAATTATTTTATATTTACTTTTATCATCATTTTTTACAAAATCTAATATAGCACGATCAGTAGTATTTCCACCTTCACTTTTTCCATCTGTTAAAAATGATTCATTATTATATATTAAAGATTGATATATAATGTCATAATTAATAGTATTCTTTATATCTTTTATATTTATGTATTCTTTTAGTTCACTAGTTGTATATCTTATCATTTTAAGTTTACCTGTTGTAAGTGTACCTGTTTTATCTGTAAATAAAATATTTAATGAGCCAGAAGTTTCTATACCTACTAATTTTCTTACTAATACATTTCTTTTTAAAAGTCTTTTCATATTTGATGATAATACTAATGTAATCATCATAGGAAGCCCCTCTGGTACTGCCATTACTACTACTGCTACACTTAATGTTAAAGCATAAACAAAATGTGGAAAAAATATTTTAAAATCAAATATTTTATTTAAATCAAAGTTATTAGGTATTACTACTGCATTAAACATATATGAAAGAAATACAAGTATAGCACCAATATAACCTATTTTACTTATTACTTTTGCTAAATCGGTAAGTCTTGTTTTAAGAGGACTTGGTTCACTTTTTTCTTGTATGTCTTGTGCTATTTTACCATAATATGTTTTATCTCCTACTAGGGTTACTATCATTTCCGCACTTTTTTCGGTTATGATTGAACCCATATAAATCGTATCATTTATATTTTTTTGTTTTTCAAATGTTTCCCCTGTAAGTGAACTTTCATTAACATTTACTTCTCCCTTTATAATAGTACCATCTGCTGGAACTTTATCACCACTACTTAAATAAACTAAATCTCCTACAACTACATCATCCATATCAATTATTTGTTTTTTATTATCTCTTAATACTTTAACTTTTATTGTACTATTTTCTTCTGCTAATTTTTCGAATGCTTTCTCACTACCATATTCGCTAATAGCAGAAATAAATGATGCTAAAAATATAGCAACCGCTATTCCAACAGTTTCATACATATTTGAATCTTGAAATAAAAAAAGTATTTTAATTCCAAGAGCAATTAATAATATTTTAATAATTGGATCATTTAAAGATTCAATAACTAATCTAATAAATGAATTTTTCTTTTTATTAGATAGTTTATTTGTTCCATATAGTTTTCTTGATTCTACTACTTCTCTACTACTAAGACCTGTTTTTTTATTAGTATTCATACTTTTCCTCATTTAATTTTATTAAGGAGTATTATTTTTAATGACAAAATAGTTTTAAAATGATAAAATTATTCATAAGAGGTATATGTAGTATGAAAAGAATTGATAAAAATAATTATTATTTAGATATGGCAGAATCTGCTTGTGAAAGGTCAACATGTCTTAGAAGAAAATGGGGAGCAGTTATTGTTAAAGATGATGAAATAGTATCAACAGGTTATAATGGAGCACCAAGAGGAAGAGCAAATTGTACTGATTTAAATAGGTGTATAAGAGAAGAATTAAATGTTCCAAGAGGAGAGAGATATGAACTTTGTAGAAGTGTTCATGCAGAACAAAATGCAATTATTTCTGCTGCTCGTAAAGATATGATTGGCGCTACTTTATATGTAGTTGGTTTTGATCCTAAAACAAATAAATATGTAGAAAATTCAATGTCTTGTAGTATGTGTAAGAGATTTATTATAAATAGTGGAATTGAAAAAGTTGTTTTTAGAGATACTAAAACTAAATATAGAGAAGTTCTTGTAAAAGATTGGATAGAAAATGATGAAAGTGTTAATGGAACAATGGGCTACTAGGAGTAAATGATGATTTTAGATGTAATAATACCTGTTTTTAATAAAGAAAAAAATATTTTAAATTGTTATAATAAAATTAATGAAGAACTTTCAAATATTAAACATAAATTTATATTTGTTGATGATAATTCTAATGATAAAACTTTTGAAATATTAACGAGTATTCAAAGTAAAGATGAGGATAATATTAGGGTAATAAGACTTTCTAAGACATTTGGAAAAGATACTTGTATATATGTAGGACTTGAAAATTCTAAGCATAATTTAGTTTGTACTTATGATATGGACTCTTGTACTGTATCAAGTATTTCTAAAATGTATGAATATATAGTAAATCATAATGTTGATAGTGTGTGTATGCAAATAAATAATGAAATGAATATAAAAAATAAGTTTATAAACTTGTTATCAACAGAAAAATTTGATAATAATAAAACACATAATAGAATTATGAAAAGAAATGTAGTTAATTCTATAATTGAATATGGTAAGTTTAATACATTTACTAGATATACATATGATTTAATTGGTTTTGATACTTATTATATTAAATATGATAATAAGTATAGTTATTATATTAATACTTGTGAATTATTAAGTCATTCTAATAAAATAGCAAATATAGTTAAATATACTAGTTATGTATTATTAACTATTTCATTTGTTTATTTGTTATTTGTATTATTTAAATTAGTTAGTGTAAGTAATGAACTTTTATTATTCTTTATGCTAATACTTGTATCTATTCAAATACTATTAAATTATTTAATTAATAAATATAATAAGCACAATAATAAAATGATATATTTTATTAAAGTTAAAATTGGTTTTGATGAAGATTATTTATAAAGTAGATTATGTCTACTTTTTTATTGTTTATTTATTTTAGATTGTTGTTATGATATACTTTATATGAAGATAGGGTGTTTGAAAATGAAAGAAATTAGAAAATTTCGTAAAAATGATGAATTTGATGAAAATGAGATAAAAACACAAAAGTATGGTGTTTTAGAATTAGTAAAACCTAAAAATTACGATGATTATTATAGTAGTGATTATCTATATGTTGGTAAATATGAATTCCCAAAAATACTAAAAAGAGACGATTATTATACAATATTATGGGCACTAAGAGATGGTAGCTATGAAGACATATTTTATCATAATAGATATTATGTATTAGTTGGTAAATACGATGATGAAAGCAAAATAAAATACACTCCAAAACCAATTGAAAAGTACAAAGAATATTATGAATGTGATGGAGATTTATTTAAAACATTTTGTAAATTAAACAAAATAAATCCAAATAAAAAAATAATATGTACTGAAAAAAGTAATAAAAATAGAGCATTAAATATTAATTCATTAAACATTTTTGTAGTTAAACAAAATAATAAAAGATTTGCAGTTATTGGAAGCATGGAATATGTTGATGATAATTATAAAATTACTATTTGTGGAAATTTTGATAAATTGGGAGTTCATTATTGGTATTATGATCTTAAATTGCTTGAAAAAATACCATTAGTTGCTTATTTAAAAGGATATCCTAAAATGGAAATTTCTAAAAGAGATATTGATCTTGCCTTAGATAAATTTATTGATGAATATAATTATAATTCAAAAGACCTTATTGGTTATGATAAATTCAAAGAAGTAGCAGGTTCTAATAATAATGAAGATGAAGATAAAAATGAAATGGATGAGATAGAAGAAAAACAAAAAGAAGAAAAAAGAATTAATGCTGAAAGAAAAGAATTAATAAATAATATATTAACTTTAATAAATTCTCTTAATGAAACTGTTCATAGGTTAGAAAGATTAAATAACCCAAATAATAATATAATGAAAGATATATACCATAGTATTAAAGTAGATGAAAATCTATTATTTGAAAATGTAAATGGTCATTTTGAAGTTAGAAGTGAATTTATACCTGTATTAAAATTTATTGATTTATCTTTAACTTCACCTAGTAATTTAAAATTATCTGGTATTGATTGGAGTGAAACTAATTTAGCAAGTTATAACCCACAACTAGCATATAATAAAGATTTAAGTTATGCTAAATTTAATGATTCTAATTTATTTGGAGATTTTACTAATTGTGATTTAAGGGGTACATACTTAAAAGATGAAAAATGGTTAATTGGTATTGAAGATGCTATTACTGATGAAAATACTATACTTCCAGATAGTAATATAAAATCTAATACGTTATAATATATAATTTTATTTAAAGATAAGGAGTTAAACAATGAATAATAATGAAAGTGAAAATAAGATAAAAACAAAAAAGTATGGTGTTTTAGAATTAAGAAATCCAGAAGAAAATTATGATAGCAAAGATTTATATATTGCTAAATTTAAATTTCCTAAAAAATTACATAAAGATGATTATTATACAATAGTATGTAAAGATTATGGTTCCTTCTTAGGTCATAATAAAGATATTTTTTATAACGATTCCTATAATGAATATGATGAAATAAAAATTGATATACCAATTGAAAAGTGTAAGGAGTATATCGAATGTGATAAAGATTTAGTAAAAACATTTTGTAAATTAAATAAAATAAATCCAAATAAAAAAGTTATATGTAATGAAGAAAGTGATGAAAATAAATCGTTTCCTATCATTAATTTACATATTTATATAGTGGAAAAATATAATACAACATATATATTTATTGGTTCTACTCATACTATAAGGTATGAAGAAGTTAAAGGTAAGTATAAATATACAGATGATAATTATTTTAAAGATGTATTGACAAATAAAGAGTATATTAATGTTAAAATAATTGCAAGAATACCTTTAATTGCTTATTTAAAAGGATATCCTAAAGGAGGTATTTCTAAAAAAGATATTAAGAATGCCTTAGAACAATTTATGTCTGAATATAATTCAAAAGACCTTATTGGTTATGATAAATTCAAAGAAATAGCAGGTTCTAGTAATAGTGAAGATGAAAATAAAAATGAAATTGATGAGATAGAAGAAAAACAAAAAGAAGAAGAAAGAATTAATTCTGAAAGAGAAGAATTAATAAATAGTATATTAACTTCAATAAATTCTCTTAATGAAAGTGTTCAAAGATTAGAAAAATTAAATGACCCAAATAATAATATAATGAAAGATATATACCATAGTATTAAAGTAGATGAAAATCTTTTATTTGAAAATATTAATGGTCATTTTGAAGTTAGAAGTGAATTTATACCTGTATTAAAATTTATTGATTTATCTTTAACTTCACCTAGTAATTTAAAATTATCTGGTATTGATTGGAGTGAAACTAATTTAGCAAGTTATAACCCACAACTAGCATATAATAAAGATTTAAGTTATGCTAAATTTAATGATTCTAATTTATTTGGAGATTTTACTAATTGTGATTTAAGGGGTACATACTTAAAAGATGAAAAATGGTTAATTGGTATTGAAGATGCTATTACTGATGAAAATACTGTACTTCCAGATAATGATATAAAATCTAATACATTATAAAAGACTTGATTTCAAAAAATAATCAAGCCTTTTTATTATAATCTTACATGACTTTGTGCATTTGTTGATAATGGAGAAAATTGTTTATTTTTATATAATACATATGCAGCAGCACCTATCATAGCAGCATTATCTGTACAATATTTTTTTTCTGGCATATGCATCTCTACTCCAATACTATCACACATTGATTTTAGTGCTTCTCTTATATGGCTATTAGCAGCAACTCCACCACTAATTAAAAATGTTTTTAAGTTATAATTTAAAAGTGCTTTTTTAGTTTTATCAACTAAATGTTCTGTTACACAATCTTGAAATGAACGAGCAATATTATATTTATTAACCTCATTTCCTCTTTGATGCTCATTATGTACTAAATTATTTACATGACTTTTAATTCCACTAAAACTAAAATTATATGACTCATCATTTAAAATATTAGGCATCTTGTAAGTAGACTTTCCTTGTAAAGCATACTTTTCTACATTAGGTCCACCTGGATATGGTAAATCTAGAATTCTTGCAACCTTATCATATGCTTCACCAATTGCGTCATCTAATGTTTGACCTAAATACTTAAATTCATTTTCACTATTCATAAGTATTAAATCAGTGTGTCCCCCAGAAACAATTAATGAAAGTAGAGGATACTCTAATTTATTACCTATCATATTAGCATAAATATGTCCCATCATATGATTAGTTGCTATGAAAGGTTTATTATAAATAAATGCAAGTGCCTTAGTTGCTTCTACTCCAACAAGTAAACTACCAAGAAGTCCTGGTGCATAAGTACAAGCAAAAGCATCCATATCTTCTAATTTCATATTTGCTCTTTCCAAGCACTCATCTATTACCATTGTTATATTTTCTAAATGTAATCTACTAGCAACTTCTGGAACAACTCCACCATATTTTGTATGTACATCTATTTGTGAATTAATTACAGTAGCAATATCTTCAAAACCATTTTTAATTATACTAACACTAGTCTCATCACAAGAAGATTCTACTGCTAGAATATAGACATCTTTCATTATTTCACCTTCTCCATTATTATTGCAGTATCTTCACCATAGTATCTTTCCCTTAGACTGATTTCTTTAAAGCCAAGTTTACTATATAATCTAATTGCTTCAACATTATTTTCATTTACTTCAAGCATAATTCTACTATAATCTTCTTCTTCAATCATTTTATTCATAAGTGAAGTTGCAATACCTTTTTTTCTATCTTCTTCATTTACAAATAAGTTCATAATATCAACTACACCATCTACTAATCTTATTTCTAAATATCCAAGTACCTTATCATTATCCATATAATTATAAACACTATCTGTATCACTTAATATTTCTTTATTAATCATGATTTTCCACCTCTATTTTTTTAACATAATTTGCTTTTACAAAATGTGGATTTTCACTTTTCATATTTTCACAATATTTTATTATTTTTTCTATATCTAATTTTTCTTCTACTTTTTCATATTCACAATTGTTTTCTTCACTATAATATTCTGGTACTATATTATTATCATTTTCATCAAATACACTTATATAATAACCTTTACTATCTTCAATTATTGAGGCTCTTTTTTTACCACTTCCATTACTTACTAAATAAGCAGTTAAACTTGATATAGTATTAATATCTATTTTTAGAGCATATGCCATTGTTTTAGCAATAGAAAGACCTATTCTTATACCTGTAAAACTACCTGGTCCATTAACAACAATTATCTTTTTTAAATCTTTAATATTTAGATTATTTTCTTTAAATATTTCTTCTATCATTGGCATAGTATAAATAGAATGACTATATTCACTTTCTTTTGTTTTTATAAATAAATCATCTTTATTTTTTAATGCAATAGTTATTAAACTTGAATGAGTATCTATAAATAAAATCATTAGTACACCTCTTTTCTTGCAATATTATACCACTATTTTTGATATATTGCTATTTAAATTTTATGGTTACTAAATACAAAAGAAAAAACATACAACTAGTGTATGTAATGTGAAGATGGTAATGGAACTTTTTAATTACAAGTTATATTGTCTGTTAAATTTATGTTTGTATCAAATAAATATATCAAGAGGCACCTTACAAATTTTACAATAACAAAATTTTTGCTTGTAAAGTTCAACATTACTATTGACATAATTATTTAAATAATGTATATTATAGTTATTAGAGAATAGTCGTGCTGAATTACCAGCGCGGTTACATCTCTTTTTTTATATAATTTTTTAATAAAAAAATAAGAGTTACATCACTCTTATATAATTATTTTTTTTAATTCCATAAATCTTTATTATATTTACCATCTTCTATTAATGAATTAATATAATTTACAACACTCATCTTATCTTCTTTATAAGTAATACCAACCCATTTAGCAGAAGTATCAATAACTTTTACATTCATTTTATTTTCTTTAATAACTTTATCAATTAATACAGGTATTAAATACTCATCTTTCTCCAAATTACTATTTTCTAAAAATGATATAAAATTATCTTCAATATAATTTAGAAAATGTTTAGGAAAAGCAATCATATTCATTGATACTTTATCATTATTATTAACTTTAAATTCTTCATTTGTTACCAAATCAATTGCGATTAACTCATTATTTTCATTTCTTATTGAACTCTCTCTTATTTCTAACAAATTACCATTATTATCCTCTTTTAATATACCTCTTTTTACTGAGCCATTTTCACTTAATGTATTAAGTACACTATAACCAACTATACCAATTTCATCATTCATACTGTCCATAAACTTACTTATTACTTTAAAAGCATCTTCTCCATAAAAATCATCTGCATTTAATATTGCAAAATCACTATCAATAACGTCCTTTGCACATAATATTGCATGAGCAGTACCAAGTGGCTTAGTTCTATTATCTGGTATTTTTATATAATCTGGAACATTATCATTATTTTGAAAAGCAAATTTTATTTTTACTTTATCTTTAATTCTTCTAACTATACTATCTTTAACTAAATCATAATGTTCTTTTCTAATAATAAATACAATTTCATTAAAGCCATTTTTAATAGCATCAAATATAGAATAATCAATTATAGTTTCATCATTTGGACCAACTACTTCTAGTTGCTTATTACCACCATACCTACTTCCAATACCACCTGCCATTATTACTAATGTTTTCTTTTTCATATAATTTTAATTTCCTTTCAAATTTATACAAAAAAGGACTACATTTTAATGTAATCCCCTTTTAACTATTCATTATCTTCTAAATCTTCTTCTTTTACTGCATCTACTTTTTTAGTCTTTTTAGATTCAGTTTTCTTTTCTTCTTTCTTATCACTTTCATGATTAACTTTATAATCACTATTCTCTTCAACTAATCTTTCAATTTCTTCCTTAGTTAAAGTTTCCTTTGTGATTAATTCATTAGCAAGAACTTCAATTAATTTCTTTTCCTTAGAAATAATTTTCTTTGCTTCCTTATAGCAATCATCTATTATCTTTTTAACTTCTTGATCAATTAATAGTGCAACTTGATCTGAGAAATTCTTAGTTTGATTATAATCTCTTCCTAAGAATACACTTTCACTTCTATGCTCAAATTGCATAGGACCTAGTGAACTCATACCATACTCAGTTACCATACTTCTTGCAATTTTAGTTGCTCTTTTTAAGTCATCACTAGCACCTGTTGATACTTCATCTAAATAATACTCTTCACTAGCACGACCAGAAAGCAATGTAATAATTTGTTCTTCTAATTCATTCTTAGTATATACAAGTGTTCTTTCTTCCTTTGGAAGCATTTGAGTATAACCACCTGCCATACCTCTTGGAATAATAGTAATCTTATGTACCTCTTCACCATTTGGAAGAATAATACCACTAACTGCATGTCCTGCTTCATGATAAGCAACTATTTTCTTTTCATATTCAGTTACCTTTCTACTAGTTTTAGCAGGTCCCATTAAAACTCTATCACTTGCTTCATCTATTTCTTCCATAGTAATTGCTTCTTTATTTCTTCTAACTGCTAGAAGTGCTGCTTCATTAAGTAAGTTTTCTAAGTCTGCTCCACTATATCCAGGAGTTCTCTCTGCTATAAATTTAAGATGAACATTATCTGCAAGAATTTTATTCTTAGCATGAACTTTTAATATTTCTTCTCTTTCCTTAACATCTGGTCTATTAACTGTTACTTGTCTATCAAATCTACCTGGTCTTAATAATGCAGGATCTAGTACATCTGGTCTATTAGTAGCAGCAATAATTATAATTCCTTCATTTTCACCAAATCCATCCATTTCACTTAATAATTGATTTAGTGTTTGTTCTCTTTCATCATGTCCACCACCAAGACCTGTTCCTCTTTCACGACCAACTGCATCAATTTCATCTATAAAAATTAGACATGGCGCTGTTTGTTTTGCTTGTTTAAACATATCTCTAACACGAGATGCTCCAACTCCTACAAATAACTCTACAAAATCAGAACCACTAATATAGAAGAATGGAACTTTTGCTTCACCTGCTACGGCTTTGGCAAGTAATGTTTTACCTGTTCCAGGAGGACCTACTAATAAAACACCTTTTGGAATTCTAGCACCCATCTTAGTAAATTTCTTTGGGTTTTTCAAGAAATCAATTAATTCTTGAACCTCTTCCTTTTCCTCTTTTAAACCAGCAACATCTTTAAATGTTTTAGTGCCACCATCTTCTGCTAGTTTTGCTTTACTCTTACCAAAATCAAAAGTACCTTTTCCATTATTACCAAGTTTAATAAACATCATATAAATAAGAACACCAAATATTACAATTGGTACAATATTTATAAGAATGCTAAGCCAAGTACTATTTTCTGGGTTAGTATTTGTTTCAACCTTCAAATTTTGTTCATTCGCAGCATCATATAATGATGAAATAACAGTATCAGTATATGGAACAGTTACTTTGAAAGATTCACCTTTACCATAATCTTCAAGTTTACCTGTAATTTCATATACACCTGCTGCACTCTTAGGTGTTACTGCTAGTTCTGTTACACTTCCCTCATTAATTTTATTTGTAAGTTCTGTGTAATTTAATTCATGCACATTTGTACTCATAGTATTTAAGAATAAATAAGTTGCAAGTATTACTACTAAAAATAGTACATAAGGCATAAAATTCATACTTTTTTTACTTCTTTTAATATTCATAAAATCATGTCCTTTCTTTTTGTCTTTTCTAATAATATCTTAATATTATATCATACTCTTCACTAATTTTCTTGTCAAGTTTTGACTTTTTAAGTCCTGGCACCCAAACAATTTTATTTTCTGCATCTAATACTATTGGCCACATATCCCTATCATGAGTTTTTATTTTCTCATCAATAAATATATCATTTACCTTTTTAGTTCCATTTAGCCCCTTAACTTCGATTTTATCTCCTTGTCTTCTATTTCTAACATACAAAGGCAGTTTAACTTCATTACTATTAAGCCTAATAGTATTATTTGATGTATCAAAACTTTCACTTACTACTTCTATTATTTTACCACTTGGCAAATTGACAAGCGTTTCTATTTCTATTTCATATTCATCATCATTATCTTCATCATAACTAAAACTAATCTCTCCGTATGACTTAATTATTATAACATTATTTGGTAAATGTACAATACTATTAGACTTATTTGAATTAATTAAATCAAATATTAAATCAACATGAGCATCTCTAATAATTAATAAATCATCTCCATATATTCTTTCAAGTATTGTATATATAATTTTAGTTTGTATAACCCTTTCTAATGATTTAAATTTATCTATGTCTATTACACCATTTTGAAATACT
>CANRJN010000028.1 GCA_947630945.1 uncultured Bacilli bacterium
TTTGATTTTTCATTATTATTTCCATTAATGGTTCAATTAAACTAAGTAAACCAAAAATTACAAAATAATATCCTAGTATCATATTTCCTGCCTCTGGTTTAGTATAAAGAGAAGATACTGCAAATACACCTAAGAATAGTAATAATATAGTTACTGAAACTTTAATAAAGAAATTAATATTTTTTTCTTTTAATAATATTCCACAGTTGTAACCCTTATTTAATACATTTCCAAGAGAATAAATTAATACACCATCAGCAAGAATAAATCCAAAATCAGGATAACCTTCATAAATAAGTATAAATGATGCTACACATACATTTATGAATCCAAACATTAATAGTTCATAATTTCCTTCTCTTCTATTTGCAAAATATGCAAGTAATGAAAAGAATGCAAACATATAGAATAATGCTGATGCATATTCAACAGTATTTAAAGTTTCAAATACAGGAATTTTTATTAAAAAGAATCCTACAACTATAAATACACAATAAAGCATTATATCTATTACAAGTAATCTCTTTTCAAATTCTTTAAGTACTACCTTATTCATTTCTACCTCCTAATTATCTTTATCTATAAATCCAAAGAAATCATATTTTTCATCAAAGAATACATAAATGATTTTTAAAAGTGCTACAACAGGGGTTGCTATTACCATACCAAGTATTCCAAATAAGTATTCAAATATTATCAATGAAATTATGATTGTGATTGGACTTAGATCCATTTTTTTACTCATAACAAGTGGATTTAATATTTGACCATCTATTGTTTGTACTATTAATATAAATACTAGTGTTAATATTCCAATTAAAGGACTTTCTGCAAAACCAATTGCTGCTGCTACTGCTGCTCCCATATATGGTCCAATGTATGGAATTAAGTTGGTTATAACACATATAAATGATATTAATATCGGAGCATTTAATCCTATAATTGAAAATCCTATTACTGATACTACAAATAAGAGTATTGAAAGCCATAAAGTTCCACTAACAAATGAATATAGTGAATCATTTAATTTATCTAATAAGTATTTTAAATCTTTTCTTGCTCTTTTAGGAAATAAACTCATAAATCCATCTGATACTTTATCAAAATCATAAGATATATAAAATGCTAAAACTAAACTTAATACAATTGTTCCAATACCACTTGCTAAACCTGATATTACATTTACTGCTAGTTCTGGTAAACTAGTTTGAATATCATTTGCAAATGTATTTATTTTAAGTAAGAATGCTAACTTTATATTATCTAAATTTTGTAAACTTAAATTTGATAATTTTACAAATAAGTCATCAATCCATCCACCTACATCATTAACTATTTTTGGTACAGCAGATAATATATCACTTATTTGCTCTCCTAATGATGGTAATGTAAATCCAAGTATTAAACAAATTACTCCTAAAACTATTAAATAAGATATAGCAACTGCAAGTCCTTTTTTAATATTTTTAGACATTAATTTTTTAACAAGTGGATTTAATAACCAAGCAATAAACCAACCAATAAATAATGGAGATATAATTGATAATATCTTTCCAATAAATGAAAGTATTTTCCATTCTCTAAATATTAATGTTAATACATATATAAGTAATATAATAAATAGTATATATAGTATCTTACCAATTTTATTACCAAGACTTACTAATTGATTAATTTTTTTAGTATTTATTTTTTTAACTACATTGTTTTCATCATCTTTCATAGTAATCTACTCTCCTAAATAATATAATAACACATTTTTTATAAAAAAAATAGCTCAATTTTGAACTATTTTAATCTACCATTTTTTTTGATGCTTTTTTCATATATTTACTAATATCTTTTTCATACTTTTTATAGGCTAGTCCAACCCCAAGTCCTCCTGCAAAAGCAAGCATCTTTTCTAATGTTCTAATAATATCACCATCCTTTTGATATTATTAGTATTAATTAAATCTTCAATTTTATACATTTTTTAAATATGTCTTTCTATTATCTGCATATAATGTTTGAACTGATTTATTAAATGAATCTAATGATCCTAATATTATTAAAGATGATTTTGCTCTTGTAACAGCAGTATAAATTAATTTATTATAAAACATTCTTCTAAAACTACTAGCAAGTATTATTACAACATTATCATATTCACTACCTTGTGATTTATGAATACTAATTGCATAAGCAAGTGTAAATCTATCAAATTCTCCACTTTTATATTCAACTATATTTCCAAGATAATCAATTCTAATTACTAACTTTTTATCAACAGTTTTTATTTCTTTAATATATCCAATATCTCCATTATAAACATTATTTTCAACATCATTTACAAGTTGTATAACTTTATCATTTACTTTATAAAATTTATCTCCTACTTGATATTTTTCATTTGGATTAAATATATCAGATAACATATTATTTAAATTATCTATTCCATTTACTCCTTTATACATTGGTGCTAGAACTTGAAATGAATCAGGACTAATACCTTTTTCTTTAATTTTATTGCATATTTCACTTAAATAAAGTTTTATATTATCATCACTACTTTCAATAAATTTAAAATCACTATATTTTTCATCAAAACTTTTAAATTCTTTTTTATTTTTAATGTCATTTGCAAGATATGTAATATAACTTCCATCTTTAACACGATATATTGTATTTAAACATTTACTTTTAACATTACCCATATTTAATAAATCATGTAAAACATCACCAGGTCCAATTGATGGAAGTTGATTTTCATCTCCAATTAATATAAGTTTTACATTTATTCTAAGTCCTTTTAATAAAGATGAAAATAAAAATATATCTACCATACTTGCTTCATCTACTATAATTATTTTTTCATGTGCTTTATTATATTCATCTATTTGAAATGTTTCTGTTTCTTTATTCCATTTTAAAAATTTATGAATTGTAGATGCTGTTATACCAACACTTTCACTCATTCTTTTAGCACTTCTTCCTGTTGGAGCAAGTAATGCAATATCATTTTTATTTACTTTCTCTATATTTTGAATGATTTCAACTATTGCTTTAATAATAGTTGTTTTTCCTGTTCCAGGTCCTCCTGTTATTATATAAAAGTTATTAGTAAGTGTTCCAATTATCGCATCTTTTTGTTCTTCATTAAATTTAATTTTATTTCTTTTTTCATAAGATAAAATATATTCATTTACTAAAGACTTATCTATTACATTTTTAATACTACTAATTCTTGTAATATCACTAAGTATTCTCTTTTCTGCATCATAATAATCATATAATGTTACATAATCATTTATTTCAATTAATTCACCACAATCTAATAATTCATTTAAATGACTAATAAATGTATCAGATGTAAAATTATTTTTAAAACATTTTTTTAATCTTAAAAATAACTCTTCTTTTGATATTAATGTGTCCCCTGATTCAAAACACATATTGTTAATATTATGTTTAATTAATGCTTTAATTCTATTAGAGCCCATTTCATCATTATTTTGTAAATATATTAAATCTAATTTATCAAAAGATACTATATCATTTAATTCATATATATTTTCTTCTATTATATTTAATAAATCTAGACCATATATATTAGATAAATCTATTGCCTCTTTAACACTAAAACCATAACTATTTAATTTTAATATTAAATCTTGATTCATTTCATTATCAATTATCTTTTTATGAATCATTCTTGCTTTTTCAATATTCATTCCACTTATTAATGATAAATCTTCATAATTATTTTTAATTACTTCTATTGTATCAGTACCATATTTTTCAACTATCTTTTTAGCAGTTTTAACCCCTATTCCTTTAAATAAACCACTACTTAAATATAATACTAAACTATCAATATCACTTGGTGGTACTATTTCATATGATTCTACGTTATATTGAAGTCCATATTTAGGATGATTAACCATTTTACCATATAATTTATATTCAACTTCATCATTTACTTCATTTATATTTCCTGTAAAACCAATAATTTTATTTACATATTCATTTAACTCTTCATCATTAGTTTCTTTCACTCTAAAAAGTCCAACTTTATATGGACCTGTATTACTCTCAAATATAATTTTTCTAATACTTCCTAAAATATACTTCATATAAATAATTTTAACATAATTAAAAATTATAAAAAAGATAGTTTCTTAAAAAAAACTATCAACTATTTATTAGCATATTTCTTAATACCAAGAATTATACACGATACTATAAAACCAAGAGTTGCTGTATATACTTGTGTAATTCCCATAGAAGTACCCATTACTTTAACTATTTTAGATGGAAAATCAAATATAGAACTCATTAAACAAAATCCACCATATATTATAGATACTTTAACTAATATTGAAATTAAACTTGATACAGTATAATTTAATTTATTTCTAAGTAATTTTCCTAAATATATAATAGATAAATTACCTAACCATATAAATGGTATCATTAATTTACTATAATATGTAAGTCCTTCAAATAATACACCTGTTAATATATTAGAAATTGATGGTAATGTAGATAATGCTATTATTTTTTTAGTATCTTTCATATATACACTTGATAAAAATAAGGATGCATTAACAATAGTACCAATAATTAATTGTTTATGAGGTCCTAAATCAATTAAACTTTGTATAAATGCTGGTAAAAATAAACCTGCTATTAACAAAGATAATATTACTAAATTTATTTTTTCTTTTTCTACTACTTTCTCTTTCATAACTTCACCATATATTAGTATACCATTTTTACACCAATTTAATTTAACATAACATTATTTTTACATTAGATTTACAAGTACTTTTTATTTTAATTCTATATTTTCTAATGGTTCCCATTTAATATATTTATATATTTTAGGATCATCTATATGTATAAATTCGGTTGGATTATACTTATTAAAATATCCACCACACTGAATTGGTATAATTTCATTTGGAACTATTCCCAAATAATCAACACCTTTAAGTGCATTTTTTATTTTTTCTACATTATTTATTTTTATAGGAATATTATTTTTATTAAGAATATTAAATATTTTTACAATCTCAATTTTTCTTAAAAGTTTACTACCATCAAGCGATAAATAATAACCTTTTTCATCATTACAAACTTGTAAATTAACTCTTGAAAATGAATGACCTCTTATTATTTCCCAAGGATGTCCACCAAATTTTTCATTATCATTATACCATTCATTAAATTCGTTACTACTATTTTCATCTATTTTACTTAAACCATCATCCCTACCATCAGAATATTTTAAATATAATTCCTTATCTGTTAAATTATTTGTATCATAACCTAAATTTTTATAAGAATTACTTACACATTCAAAATATTTACTAGATGTCATATTTTTTATTCTGTTATTAATTTCACCCTTTGCATTTTCTATAAAATAATTAATTTCTTTTTCTGTTATTCTATTTAATAAATCTTCTTTAATTTTAGGATATAATTTCCAATATTTACTTCTTTTTATAACTCCAAATCTATTTTTATAAGAATAATTATTTTTTATGTATTCATTATAAGTTCCATTTTCAAGCATCACAACACACTCTTTTACTTTAATTATTAAAAAATCCAACAATTCTTGTAATTGGTAATTTTCAAAAGAATCTTCTTTATTCATATCAGCATATAATATATTTTTAGAATTAATAGATATTGTATAGTAATTTTTATATCTAGAAGTTATCATTTTATACCAATAAATTTCATCTGGATATTCTTTATTAAATCTGTTAAATTCTTCATAATTATCATATTCCTCCATATTACCTTTTGGTATACTAAAATATAATATTTTATATTCATCATCTGATAATGGCTTAATATTATCAAGCAATCTATATAATTCTTCTACTTTTTCTTTTACAAGAATATCATAACTTATTGGATTATAAGTACGATTATTTAATACTTCAATTAAATAGTCCATTTTTGAAGCTGTCATAAGTATACCTCCATTATAAAGTTATAAATTATTTTTTTCACTTAAAAATCTTTTTAAAAAGAATGTCATAAAATAAGGAAATGTATAAAATTTTCCATTAAATCCTATATTTTTATTACATAATTTAATTCCATATTTTATATCTTTAAATTGTTTTCCATCTATTAAATTATTTAATGATATTGTTGAATTATCATTTGCTTTAACTTCTACTGGAATTAATGAATTTGCATCACGAATGAAAAAATCCATTTCAATTGTTCCTTTTTCATTTTTATAAAAATATAATTTATATCCAGATTTAACTAACATATCTGCTACTATATTTTCATAAATAGCACCTTTATATGTATTAAAATTTTGATTTTTTCTTAAATCATCTTGTGCTTCATCATCAAGTGAAGCAATAAGCATCCCGGTATCTGCAAAATATAATCTATAATTATCAGGGTTATAATTTCCTTTAAGTGGCAAAGAACACTCTTCTAAACAATATGAAATATTTATTATTCCAGCATCTGAAAGCCAATCAGAAACTCCTACATATTCTCTATTTCTTGCTCCATCAGAAATTTTAGATATCATAAATTTTTTATTTTCATTTCCTAAAAAAGCAGATACTTTCCTATAAGCATTTAATATTCTAGCTTTATCTAATCCTTCTGCATATTTAGATATATCTTCTTCATAATCTTTTAATATTTGTTCTTGCATTGTTAATATTCCACTAAAATTTTTGTTTTCAATAAATTTTGCAACAATTGCTGGCATTCCACCTAAAATCATATAATCTTTAAAATTACGATTCATGACATCAAATTGTGTTGTTGTTAATGGTTTTACATTATACATACATTTATATAAATCTTCTATTTGTTCTTCTTTATATCCTTTTGCCCACAAAAATTCTTCAAAATCCATAGAATGCATTATATAATCTTGTTTATTACCAACACTATTTGATTCAATTTCTTTATAATTTATTCCCATCATAGATCCAGAACAAATAACATCATATCTTTTATCAAGATTAAATGATTTTAAAGAAGTAGCACAATTTATACAATCTTGTAATTCGTCAAAAAAAATTAAAGTTTCATTTGGCACAAATTTAAAATCATTATTAATGATAGAAATATTATTAATTATTGTATCAACTTCAAATCCATCATCAAATATAGTTTTATATTCTTTCTGTAATGCAAAATTAATTTCAACAACATATTTATAATTATTTTTTGCAAAATTTTCTATTGCATCTGTCTTACCTATTTGTCTTGCACCTCTAACAATAAGTGGCATTTTATCTTTTGAATTTTTCCATTCTATTAAAAATGAATCTATTTTTCTTCTCAATCTAACCATTTCTATTCACCCTATCATTAATATTATCACAAAATTCCAGCACTTTCAACTAATTTTATCACATTTTTCCAACACTTTTGACCATTTTTATCACATTTTTCCAAATTTAATAATCTTATTTTATTATCTATTCCACCAGCATAACCACCTATATTATTTTTACCTACTACTCTATGACATGGAATAATAATTGATATTTTATTATGACTTACTGCATTACCTACTGCTCTATTTGACATTTTCTTATTTAATCTTTTTTCAATTATTTTACAAATTTCTCCATAAGTCATTACTTCACCATAAGGTATCTCTAATAATATACTCCAAACTAATTTTTGAAAATCACTACCACTAGGATTTAATTTAAGTTCACAAGTATTAGGATTAAGGCCTTTAAAATATTTATCTAACCAACTTTTAGTTATTTTAAATATTTCTAAATCATCATTTTTTTTTAATTTAGAAAATTCATATCCATAACAAAAATACTTTTGATTATATATCCAAAGTCCATTAATATATTCTCCATTACTTACTATTAACAACTTACCAACAATTGAATCATAATTTGTATAATACATTATTACTTAATATACCTTTTCTTTAATCTTTGAATAATGTGAAAACACTGTTTAATTACAACTTTGTTTAAATAAATGGATAATATGACTGTAAAAATTAAAGTAAATAATCTAGTATATAAATTTCCATAATAATAAACTGGTAAAATTAAAATTAATGCAATAAATGTTATAATAAAATTTGATAAATGTATTCTAACTTTATAATTTTTTAATATTATTATATATCTTATAATAAACATCACTATAAACCCAACAATAGTTGATATTGCAGCCGCATATAATCCTATTTTTTTCATTAATAAAAGATCTAAAATAATATTAATAATACCTGCAATTGAGGAAGTATATGCAATTACTTTTGTATTTTTTTTAGCTATAAAAATTCCAGAAGTCATACCAACCATTACGTTTACAATACTTGATATTATATATAGAGGTATATAATTATATGAATCGTTATAAGCTTTATTTACAAAAATATTAAATACAAATGGCATTATGGCAATAATTAATAACCCCCCAGATAAAAATAATCTATATATTTTATTAATTAATATTGTAATAAATTTTTCTCCATCTTTTTCTTTTATATTTAAAACTACTGTATCTGTAAGAGAAGTATTAAAAATATTATATATTTCTGTAAACATTGTAGAAAATTTCAAAGATACTGATAAAATACCATTATATGCTTTTCCCAATATATAAACAACAATAATCTTATCACTTGATTTTATTGCTTGCCAAGATAATTCATTAGGAATTAATGGTAAAGAATATTTAAGTAATTCTTTTCTAGTCGTGGAATTAAGAAATTTTAAATTTATATATTTATATATTTTTATTCTAAAAAACAAATATAATCCTGACAAAATATAACTAATAAATGTAGATAATAGTAGTCCTGTTATAGAAAGTTTTATTACTACTAAAAACAATATATTAAATACGATTGCAGTAGAAGCAGCAATAAAACTAGAAATTGCATAATTTTTATAGTCACCTATTCCTCTTGAAACACACATTGTTGTTGTCATGAAAATTGATGCAATGACATTCAAAAGTAAAAATATTTTTCCTTCTATATGAATAAACGGATAAATAATTAAAAATAAAATTGTAAAAATAATAATTTGAAATATAGAAATTGAAACAACATTACTAACAATATTAATTGTATTTTTTTCATTGCCTCTTTTATCCGCTATAAAACGAAAAATTGAATTTTCAATTTGTAAATTTACTAAAACAACTAATATAGTTACATATGTAGATATTAAATCAACTGTTCCATATTCTGATGTAGTTAATATTGCAGTATATAATGGTAATAGAAAAAATTGAATTAATTTTGTACACATTCTACCAACAAATAATATAACAGTATTATTTAAAAATATTTTTTCTTTTGAATGCAATATTTTCACCTCTTATTTTTTGCTTTTATTTAACTTTTTCGCTTGTTATTTGAAAAAATTTAAAATAAATTTTTATATTTAATTATAATACATAACATATTAAACTTAATTAAATCTTTTTTAAATATTTTTGTTAAGTTTTCAACATTTTATATAATTATTTTAATTCATTTTCTAAAACTTTTAAACTTTTTTCTCTAAACTTATCAACTTTTTCATTAATTTTATTCCAACTAATATCAAATTTATATTTAAAAATATCTACTTTTGAACCATCTTGACCTTCTATTCCTAATATTTTTGCCAATGATTCCATTCTTGATTTATGAGCTCTATTATAATATAAAAAATTTTTATTAAAATATATACTAAATAATAATCCATGATAAGATGCTGTAAAAACACATTCAGCATATTTAATTAAATTTAAAAATTCTTCAATAGTTGTTGGTCTTATAGTTTCAAATTTGCTCTTCTTTCTACCATAATTGATAAAATATACTTTTAAATTATTGTTATTTGCATATTCAATTGCATCATTTAAGCATTTGCCAATATGATCATTAAAATAAACTAATACATATTTTTCTTCTATAATTCTTTTTCCTATAAAATTATCCCATTCTTTTTCTGTCAATAACATAGTAGGATCACATACAACTTCAATTTTTTTATGGCTAATTTCTTCAATCCATTCTTTGGATTGACTTTCTCTTACTGCAATATGTTCAAAACTACTAATTAATTTTTTTACATTCTTTTTTTCTTCTTGATTAAAAGGATTACCAACAGAAGAAGAAAATGAAATTTTCTTTTTATCTTTATTTACAAAATCTAAAAAATATGTATATTCTCCTGTAAGTTCAGGACTCCAAACAATATCACTACCTACTAAAAAAGTATCATATATTTTATTTGTAAGTGATATATTATTTTTATAATATTTATCTTTACTCATTTTTGCATTAGTTGTTAAAAAATTAAATATATTATTATGCTTCTTATAATAATATTTTCCATAAATAAACCAAGCAATTGTCTCTTTTATTTCTTTAATATTTCCTAATTTAATTGATGGTAATTCATTTTTTTTGATTTCATCACAAATATAATCAATTATCTCACAATCATATCCATAATCATTTACCTTTTTCCATAGTGCATATGTTTGAAGGGCACTACCAAAATTTGATGAATCTTGAAATGTTAATATTCCTATTTTATTTTTCATTATAATACTCCTATCTAAATACTCATTATTTTTTCAACAGATTTTTTATTTATTTTTGTTAATGTTAAAGTCCATTTTTTATAAAATACTTTTTTAGTTGTAAAAAATCTAAATTTTGTGATTTGAAATGGTATATAAAAATATACTTCATTTTTTATCCTCAAAACACTTGATTTATATGCTTTTTGATTTTTATAAAAGTTTTCTTTTGGATTGTAATATGGTTTTATTAATTTTAAATTTGAAAAATTTTTTCCATCTTTTGATGTTGCTAAATATAATTTATAATTTTTTGATAAAAAAAATACCTCAAAAATTTTTTCATTACTATAATATCTAACTTCTCCATGCCAAATTCCTTCATTAAAATTTTCGATATTTAACTCAATTTCTTCACTCCATTTTTTTAAATCTTTACTTGTTCTCAAATTAAATTTATAATCCATATCAAAATAATACATATAATATAATTCATCTTTTTTAGCAATACTCAAACTCATATAACAACTTCCATCACTAGAAATCATTTTTTCAGGCTTACTCCACTTTATACCATCTTTTGAACAAATACGATATACATCATTAATTAATTCTTCACCTTCAATAGTATACCTATACCATAATTCTAACTTATCAGTGTACATTAAAAATGGATCATTATAAAAAGTATTTGGCTTTCTTCTTTTTATTATTTTTAACAATGGATTTTTTAGTCCATTAGGAGTTATAAAATTAATACCATCATTAGATACAGCAATACAAGGATTTTCTAATTCAACATTATTGTTATCATATGGTGTATAAGATAAATAATATTTATAACCATTAAAACCATTTTCAAAATAAAGAATAGATGGATGTGTTAATGATCCAGATTTATCAAATGTATCTATTTTTAATGGCTTTACATATAATTCATCTTTATTAAGTTTTTTTACTTTTTCTTTAATTATTTTTGCATTTTTGATTTTTTTTATATTAATAATTGGAATTTTAAAAACAAACTGAAATATTATAAAAATTAACAATATATGCAATAAAAATATAATAAATATATAATTTAAAAAGCTAATATTTAAAAATAATTTTTTACCTAATAAAACTAAAATAATATCTAAAATTATTAAAAATAATATAAAAAATTTGTTTTTTATTAATTTTACTATCATAAGATTTCTCCTTATATTTATAATATTTTTTCCCATTTCTTAATTATATTTTTAATATCATATTTTTTAGAATTTATTATTGCTTTATTTGCTAAATCTTTTAATAATTTTTTATCATTTGCTAATTTATCCATTGCATCAGCAAAACCATTTATATCACCATCTTCTATTATTAGTGAACAGTCACTAAATTGTTCTACACAAACTGGTAAATCATAAGAAATTATAGGTAATCCACATTCACATGCTTCTATTAAAACCATTGGTAACCCTTCATGAAAAGATGATAATACATATATTGAAGAATTTAAATAATAATCTTTTACTTTATTTGTTCTATCTATTAATAATATTTTATCATTCAGATTATTGTTATTTATTTTTTCTTGTAAAACATCCTTTAACTCTCCCTCACCTATAATTATTAATTTCCAATCTTTATTTTTTTGATTAAAGATATTAAAAGAATCTATAAGTCTTTCATATCCTTTTACCTTTGAAAATCTTCCCACTGTTATAAAAATTTTATTATTCAACTTACTCTTTTCATTAGAATAAAAACTTTTTGGATTATAAATACAATCTGCTTCATAATTAAAAGCCTCTTTAATACGCTTTTTATCATAATCATTTAAAACAATATAATTATCTAAAACTGAAATATTATTTTTAAACCAATAAGTTAGAGATTTAAAATACTTTTCAAAGTATGCTTCAAAACTACTATGTTGCCATCCTATTATTTTACAATTTAATTTATCTTTATATATTCCTAAAAATAAAGTATATTCTGGACCAATACCAACACACACATCAATATTATTTTGATTTAAATAATTTATAATCTTTTTATTTTGAATAAATCTTTTTTTACAATAGACAAAATTAGTTAAACTTATAAATTTATTTAAAAATAAAAATTTTTCTAAAATTTTTTTTAATATAAAAGTCCAACAGAATAACAACTTTTCCCATATAGATACAGGAATAAATTTTATTTTAGTTTTTTTATTTAATCCATAAAGATTATAATCAATTTTATAATTATTATCTGTACAAACAATTGATACTTCATAACCTTTGTCAATTAAAGCATTTGCAATAATAGTTAAGCAACGTTGTACCCCACCAAGATTAAATATTGTAGAAACTAAAAAGCATACTTTTTTTTTCATATTTTATCCTTTCTATTGTTTATTAATAATATATTCTTTTAAAGCAGAAATAATTGTTTCTCTATGTGCTTCACATTCAATTATATTTAATATTTTTAATAAATATTTTTTATTATATCTTTTAATATAATAATTTTTTAAAACAAATTTGTTCAATATTTTTGTAATAAAATTAGCTTTACCAAATATTTTAAAATAGCCATTCAATTTATTTAAAGCAAAATCATTAAACTGTTTCTCTATAAATTCATTCGATGTTATTTCTTTACTTCGTAAATTAAAATCGTTTAATATTTTAGTGTCCGTAGATACCTTTATCAAATTATTATCTCTTTCTATTGGAATATATTGAATATCATATTTTTCTTTTTGAAAATCAATATTTATTACTAACGAACTATTTAAATATTCATTACTTTCTGTATCAAAAATAAAATTACCTTGTCCATAAATTATAGTTCCATTATTATATTCTTCTTTACATCCAATACAATGGGAATGTTGACAAATTACAATATCAGCTCCAATTTCAATAAAGTACTCACATAAATTTTTTAAATTTGGACTTGGATAACGATATAATTCTTTACCACCATGATATATCAAAACTAAATAATCACATTTGGTTTTTGCTTCACTTATTTCTTTATAATTTTTTAATATATTTAAATTTGCTGCACCTTTGCTTTTACTATTTGCAATTGAAAATTCATTATCGCAAATGTTGTATATTCCTACTTTTATATTATTTTTATCAAATATAAAAACTTTATTATTATCAAATTTATTTTCTATTATTCCAGAAAAAGAAATATCATTTTTATTTAAAATATTTAAAGTGGAATTAAGTCCATCTATTCCATAATCAAGAATATGATTATTAGATAGTAACACTAAATCTGGTTTTAATTCTTTTATACCATTTATAGTTTTTTTGCTACAAAATAAATTCGGTCCAAATTTATCTATTGGTTTTAGATTATCACAAATTGGACATTCTAAATTGAATAATCTAAAATCAGCAGAATTCCAATATTTTAAAAAATTTTTATCTAAATTTTCTAATAAATTTCCATTTTCAAATAAATTTTTATTTGAATCAGTTGGTACTAAATCTCCACCTATAATTATTTTCATAATATCTCACTTTCTTTTTCTTAAATCTATTAATTTTCCCATTTTTAAATTATAACTTTCAGGATCAAATTTTTCATAACCTGAATTACTATAAAAAGTTAACTCCCCAAAATATAATTTTCCATTTACTTCATACCAATCAACTCTCAAAAAAGGAATATCCTTTGATAATATTTTACTAAATTCAATCATTTTATCATAATTTTTTGGTTTTTTCTGTTTTTTATCAATTGGTTTTCCACCTTCCGTCAAATCTAATAAATTCCATTTATCATCAAAATATGTTTCATGAAAATCTGTGAATCGATCTGATATTACAACAATATATTTTGGGATCCCATTAAAACAATAAAATTTATAATCTTTCAAATCTTTTTCTTTATTATCTTCCATAAATTGTTCGATAACAATTTTTCTTTCAATATTTTTATATGGCCATTCACGATGTATTTTATAGTAATCTCGTTTTAGCCATTTATTTATCATTTTCTTTAATTTTGCTTTATCTAGCTCCTCCATGCCTGTATATATATATATATATTACCAGAGGTATGATTAGGTTTAATAACAAATTTGTTAGGTAAAGTACTAAAATCAATATCTTCAAATTTATCATAAACACCAAGTAATGGAATTAAATATTCTTCACCAATTTTTTCTTTAATATACTCCCTAACTTTATATTTATCAGCCATCATTGTATAATTGTCTTTTCTATCATATAATTTTAACCACTGTATTTTTTCATTAAATGTTTGTGGATTATTTAAATCTAATTTTTTACCCATCTTTAATTTAAATTTTATTTTTAAATATATTTTGTCTGGTAAAAAAAATAAATAATTTTTATTCATTGCATATAATAATATTTTACTTGGATGTAACAGATAACTAATTATTTTTTTCATTTTTACTCCTTTTTAATACTGATTTTCTTTATACCATTCAATAAAGTTTTTTATTCCTTCTTTAAACGTAGTTTTAGGTTCATAACCAATCAATTTTTTTGCTTTTTCAATATCAGCATATGTTCTATCTACATCACCTGGTTGCATTGGTAATTCTTTAATTTTTGGTTTTACATTTAAAACTTCAGCAATTGTTTCAATCATTTCTTTTAAAGTAATTGGATTATAACTTCCTAAATTTAGTATTTCATAAACATTATCATGTGTCATAACATAATCACAACTTTTACAAATTCCATCTACAATATCATCTACATATGTATAATCTCTTGAAGTACTACCATCACCATACATAGGAATTTCTTTGTTTTCAAGCATCAATCTTGTAAATTTATTTATTGCTAAATCTGGTCTTTGCTTTGGACCATAAACTGTAAAAAATCTAAGCATAATTATATTCATATCATTTAATTTATGGTAAACATGAGACATAACTTCATTTGCTTTTTTTGTAGCAGCATACGGGCTAATAGCAAAATCTACTATCATATCTTCTCTAAATGGAACTTCTTTGCAATTTCCATAAACACTACTACTAGATGCCATAACTAAATTTTTAACATTATGTAACTTTGCTTCCTCTAATATATTTTGAGTTCCAAGTCCATTAACTTCTTGATATAAAATTGGATTTTCAATTGATGGTCTAACACCAGCCATAGCAGCAAGATGCATTATTATATCAATATTATTTTCATCAAATATTTTTTTTACTTCATTCCTATTTCTAATATCACCACGATAAAGTTTAAAATTTTCATTTGATAAAAATTCTTCTACATTTTTTTCTTTTAATTTTGGATCATAGTAATCACAAAAATTATCTATTGTTACTACTTTATTTCCCTCACTTAATAATCTTTTTGTTAATGTGGAACCTATAAAACCTGCTCCACCTGTTATAAAATATGTTTTCATTTTTCCTCCTTATTATGAAATATATTTATCATATACAATATTAACATATTTTTCAAAGCGTTTATTCTTTATAATTAATAATGCCAATATTGATACTATTATTTCAAAATTACTAAATAAAGCACAAGATAAATCAAATCCTGAAACACCTAAACATACACTAAATCCCAAATATCCAAATATCATTATATAAAAATTATTTAATTTTTTATATCTTTCTAATAATTTTTTGAATATAGTTAAAATGAATGCTACAAATAATGGGGTCGTTATTAATCCGATAAAATTTAACGAATAAAAAGATGATGTAATTAAATCTGATGGTAATTGACCATTAGCATTTTTTGTAAAAGATGTATTATATCTATGCATATCTACAAATATAACTTTCTTATATCTCGTTGGAAAAAAAGCGACTAATAATCCAATAAAATTATCATCAATTCTAATATCCACATTCTTTTTTACTATAATTCTATCTAAAATGTTTAAATTATTAACATAAATATATCCGTAATTTTTTGCAATAAACGTTACAGGAGCATAATTAAATTTTTCATCGCCAAAATGGTCATTTCTTATAAATGAAGTTATAGTATTAAGATTTAATACAAAAAAATACAAAATTACAATTATTGGAGTAAATTTCCATATTTTTTTTATATTTTTTTGATTTATTTTATCATATAAAATTATAAACATGCTTATTATAATTGTCATAACAATTCTTGTTCTACTATCAATTGATATTAAAACACAGCCTTCACCAAAAAATGATATTAATGAAATAATTATCGTAATAATTTTATATCTTTTTGATTTATTTTTCATTTGTTTTAATAAGCAAATACAATTAAAACTTGTAATTAATAAAATCATAGTAAATGGTTGTAAAAATGTCAATTTATTTTCTACAAAAAAGATATTATCTCTTATATATGGTGCATATTTAAATATACCAAAAACAGAACCATAAGCAGCAGTATATAATATTAATGCTAACCAAGAAAAAATAATTAAAAGTAAATTTCCTATATAAAAATATGGCTTAGTATCATCAATAACATAATTCTTTCTTTTCTTTAATTGAATTTTTTTATTAAAAAATTTTTTTGAAGCATATTCTATTAATACAAATACAAAAATTTGAATTACCAAAGTTATATATTTAAACAAAAGACTATCTGTTTCTAAATATCTAAAAGGCTTTAAATTATCAGGATTACCTTTAATTAAAACAATAAGCGAAGCAATTGGTGTAATGCAATAAAAAGCAAAGTAATATAATCTAAAAAAATCAAAAACATCTAACTTTTTCTTTTCTTTTAAATCTTTTACTTCATAATAAATTAATGAAATCCCAAATAAAATATATAAAATAATAAGTACTACTAACATTAATCATCACCCAAATTACATCCATACTATAAAAATATACCATATAGATATATTAATGTCAAACAACTTTACTACATAAAAATAATTTCTATAAACCTTTTTGAAACATCTTCAACCATATAATTTTCTTTTATAAATTCTTTTTTAGCATCATATCTTTCCCCCGAGTTTTGCAGTTGACTTAAATTCAAATCTTATTCAACGTCAGTTAAATGCTGGCTTTTTCTTTGTCAAGTTTT
>CANRJN010000029.1 GCA_947630945.1 uncultured Bacilli bacterium
AATCCTCACATATAAATTCATTGCATAAGAATAAGGATTTAATGTAATTGGTTGTAATGTTCCGTCATTGTTATATCCTGTTTGACAACCTGCAACACTTCCGCTAACGTCTCCTCCCCATTTGCCATTCCCAAGTGCTTCATTTCCCCAGAGATAACCTTTTTGTGGATTTGAATATAAAATAGGATGTACGTGTTAAGGTATATTAGATGCAGTAAGATATATATCATTGTTTCCGTAAGTTGTATTAAATAAACTCGTATGTTATTTCAAAATCTTATTATTGACATTCGGTAATACGTTTGAGTTATTGTTATACGCGTAATACTCAGGATATAAATAAAACATGTCCGCTATTGTTCTTCCATCACATTTCATAAATATGACGTTTCCGTAATTAATTTATAATTCATTTCTTTAAGCATAACACGTAAACCCTACAGGCACTGAGAATTATTGATTTATTTGGTTTACTGTAGTTTTTAAGTTTTCAATTTCTTATTTCATTTATGAAAATACTGTATATGCTAATTGATTTTGTAAAGTTTATATACTTGTTTCGTGATTATTAGTGTATGTCCATAAATTATTTATTTATGTAGTGTTTCCGTTTATTAATGTATTTTATATTGTTTAATCGTATTGTATTTAAGTTATGACTGGAGCATTGAGATTCACAGTACTTATTGTTGTAGCGTTTAAAGTTTCTGTTGTCGCTGTATTCGTATTCAAAGAAATTAATTAAGCTTCACAATTTGATATAGCACTGTCTTTTATTTAACAACCTTTTATTGTTGATGCATCAATCGTTGAATATTTTATACCTTATGATTCTATATTATCAGCATAAATTTGATCTACGTTTATTACTTATGAGTCTAAAGTTGGAATATTAGCTTTATCATTTATTACTAATATCCCGTCATTATTTACACTTAAAGCAACTTATTTATTCATTTATTCATTTCTTATTAACAAAGCAGTTTAAAAATTAGGACTTACGATTTTCATGATTCCAGTTGTAAAATAAAGATTATCATTTTTTATAGTAATTCCGTTTAAATTAATTTGAGCAGGCATTTTTAAAATATTATCTTCAAAAATAATATTAGCGTATATGTTTTATTAGTTTTTATCTTTTAAATTAAAATTGTCTAATATAGTCAAGTCTTTTATTGTTGCGTCTTAGTTTACTTTTAATCTGTTTATTTCTAAAATATTATTTATTTTTATATCATTCACTTCTAAAAAATCAGTTTATAAACTTCCATTATTTTATAACCGTATGTGAGCACTTATATTTGGACCTGTAAACATTAATGTTGGTTCATCAGATTAAATATTTATCCTTTCGAATCCTTCAAGATTTGACCATTTACTGTTTGTCTCAAAACGTATATTATTTATTAGAATTTCATTTAAATTTTGTGTATCATTCTTGATTTACACTTTGCCTTGTAATACTATTCGTGATGCTTTTAGTGTTTGTGTGTCGAATGTAATTTATCCTTCCATTTTTATTTTATAAAAAAAATGTTAAATTACCCAAGTTTACACTTGTGTAGACTTATTATCAGATAAGGAACGGAATTATAACACATATTATTCCTATTACATATATTAAGTGCCTTACACGTGATAAAAATTGTATTGTTAACTCAAATCCTTTTTTTATATAAAAGCTCAAAGGCATTTTTTATTTTACTTATTCATCTTCATGAAGTTTTTATAAGTTTTTAGACAGTTTTTTCTATCGGATATTAAACATTCATATACAACAAAGAAAAGACTAATTTCACGATTAGTTAATGGATTTTATTCTTCCAGATGTAGTTTTTTTATTTCTTCGATAATCAATCCACGTTTTTAAATTTAATTGAAGGATTCTAAATATTCTTCAGCTACACCTATATATAATGTCATAAATAATTTTGTTTTCTAGATAGTTTATCCTTCCATTTATTTTACTTTAGCATTGATTTCCTTACACTAGGATTAAAATATTTATACTTCAGATTACTATTTCATATTATTTTTGAAATCTTAAATTTCATAAAAGTAATTATTTTCAACATCATTATCGGCATCGAAAATTGGAGGATTATTTTTAATTTTAGGAGGTTATAATACAGGACCTGTAAGGCCTCTAGCGAGTCCTTCCCTGAAGGGCTCAATACCTGACGGTAAGTTTGGTTTTGTAGATTATAATTAATCATATACACTGCTCATTTTTTATTTGTAAAAAAATATTTTATTTTTTACTTTATGTATCAAAATATTTTACGATCGAAATTAAAATATAAATGTTTTTCTGGAATCTTCATCATATAGACAAATTCGTGTTGTTTATTATTTTCTTTTTCGATTGGTATATAATATCCCGTTTATTGTCTGTAATCTTCTACAAATCTCTTTAAATCATAATTAATGCGTTCTATACTCAAAACCGTATTGAATAACTTTTTTAAATGTTCTAAATTTACATCCCTAAATATCAACCACGCAGATACCAGACCTCTGAAATTACCAAAAATATCAGTAATATTTTATACGTTTAAAATACAGGTATATACACCGTAATGACGTCTCTTACCCAATAACTAAAAGAAAGGATTATTTACTGTATTACTAAATGCTTGTGTCCCTGATGAGTCATCTACCAATAATGCAATCTTTGGTTTACGTATTAAAAATCCGTCCCATTACAAATTGAATTATTTATATAACTCATTAAAATAATCCTGTGTATCTTCGTCCTCTATATATATCAGTAATTCTGGAAATTTTAATTTAAGTATATTATAATATTACATCAATTATCGCAGTGTATCATATTGTTTTTTATCTTGTGCACATATTTTTATATAATTCGAGTCTAACATTTTTATTTATGTATCTCTTAATATTTCCCAATATCCTTATAATTCAATTATTTTATTACATATCGCGAAAAGTTATTACGTGTCTAATTACTAAAATTATTCAGGCATCGTAGGGCATTTACTACCGCTTATGTAATAATTATGAGTAAAAGGTACATTATCTATTTATTCGGGTTATCTTATATCATATATTCCTTTATCACCTATTTTTTCATATTCTTTATAAATATTTATCGCTTAATATGTTTTCCCAGACCCGGGACTCCCAATACATGCAATAAAAGAATAACTTGATAAGGGAAATCGAGCCCCTTATAATATTTTAATTTCTGCTGCTTTATCACTCATTAAGCTTTTTTCATAAGAAAAAAACCTTAAATGGGAAAAGATAAACAAGATTTATCTTGGTTAAAAATATATTCATATCTAGGGTATTAAATGCATCGAGCTCAGCGTAATTAGTTCACTTTATTATTTATTATAAAGTCCCAGATTACGTGATTCATTATTTTCCAGTCTTAATGCTCACGGTTCCGCTTAGAAGACTATATTTATTTTTGTCCATTTTTCTTAAAAACATATTACCCTCTGTTTATCCTTCTGGGAAAGTTATTTCAAACTCAACCGGTAAATTACATTCTGTGTCTTCAGAATAATCCTTTCCGTTCTTTTTACCTATTGCTCTTACACAGTAAACGTATGGTTTGTTATCTTCATCAAGCCTAATAAATAAATTCACCCATAAATGTTTAAATGAAAATGTAGTATTTTTTTCTAATTCTTCAGTAAATAAAGGATGATAAAGTTATTTTCTTTTTCTATCTAATTTTAATTCTTTTTGTTCGATATCATCTACTATTTATTGTTCCTCTAATACTTTTATGAGATTCTCTAATTTTTAATTCAATTCGATTATTTTTTAATTTTGTGCATTTAATTATTGTTGAAATTAATACAGGCTCATCTTTTCTTAAAACAAAAAAATATATTTTAAGAAAAGTAAAAACTTTTCTTTTTTCTAACATTATCAAATAAATTTAGTCGCAATTTTACCAGCCATACCTATTAACGCAGTAGGATCAAATTACGTTGTAGTAGCCCTCTTTAATTTTGCATCATTTTCTCTAGCTTTTTACCAGTTCCATTTTTTATCTTCTAATGCATATCCTTATTTGTCCACCATAACATTTCCTTATTTATCTTTTCTTAATGTATAATCATAATCAGTCATATTATTATCATCATTTATGATGTGAGTTGATAATCCTAATTTTTATCCGAACTTTGATAATCCATTTTTAAATCTGTTCCATCCGGTTAATGTTCTAGGCCTTATTTTGTATGCAACACCTTCAGATTCTGGTTTTGATGCCAGACTTGTTGTTTGTGGTTTTTGCACTAAAGTTCCTATTGTTTTCTCTGTGGGAATTATTTTTTAAACAACTTTTTCGCTTAATTTATTTAACGCATCCTTATTTTCTTAACTTATTGGAAGACTGTTTATTCCTAATTGTGCACCTTGTGTTGCCACTTTTTATAAATTAGTGTCTTTTATATTTTGCACTAACCCACCGATGCCTCCTTGACTGTTTGGATTTACTCCACCAGGTCCCTTTAAAGGTATATTTTATGCCATTTTTTATTTGTAAAAAAAATATATTTATTTGTATTCATTTATCATGAGTCTTAAATTCTAAAAATACGTCTACGTCGTACTTATTATTATCTTAATCCACAATTTCAAAATCTAATTGCTCTGTCTATTGATTAGTTGGGAGCATCACGCTTAAAAATTTATCTTCATAATATAATTTATCTTTTGACAAGTAGCATAATACATTTTTATCACCTAGTGTTTGTGTATTAAGTTGCAGACATCTTATTTTTAAATATTTTGTATAAAGCGTTTATGATTTCTCGAACATGAATTTTCTTAAACCTTTATTAGAGAATGATTAAAATCCTGTCATACAAATTTTATTTTCTGTAGTTGTACATCCGTTAAAATTAGGTGATACTCCATTATTTCCGTTTTCTTGAGACATTATATTCATATATCCCGCATCTTCGTATTGTATTAATTTTGAGTTTGGATTATTAAATGTATAATAATTATTTGAACCGTCCCTTGTTAAATCCTGAAATTATATTAGATAATCAGTGTTTATTCCTATTAATTTGTTTGAATTTTTCGATGCAGCTGTTAGTGGTGGAAAAATCCACGATTGTTATGTCCCGTTTTAAAACAGAATCCATGCTATTGTATTCATGTAAACATTCTTACCTCCTTCAGTAATCTTTATAGTATATTATTTTATATCTTATAATTGAACTTTATAAAACGCTAACCTACAAGTTGTATTATACATAATTCCAACTCTTCCGAAATTATAACCAGAAGCAGAATAATTTATATCATTTACTTATAATTATCTCGGTGGAGAATCACTGGTGGCTACTGAATGAATTACAAAAAGTTCTTAATTTTCTTGTGTTGGTATTACGGTAAAAGTTTTTTAGTTAGGACCGAAAGTCCATTACATTCCTGATGTTATTTATTATATATTCTACAATTGCACAGACTATAATTGTCCAATCATTTTTTAAAGACTATCGCTCATTTTAATTTACAGTCCTGATAAACTTTCATAAAATACAATTTTCTCATTCTCTATTTTCCATAAACCAAACTTTTCCATTTTTTCATGTATATCCAAACTTACAAGACTGTTCAAAACACTCACCAAATTTAAAAGGCTTATAGGATAAAAATCTAATTAAAAATGATAATCATAATTGTTATATGTTATTACTATATGACCGTCAAAAGTAAAAACATCCTTACAACTCGCACTTATTAGTTATACATTATTAATATGATTTATTCCTGAAAAACTTCCTTATTTTTTGAAACTGAATCTCTTAATCATTTCTTTATTTAAAAAAACCCAGTAAACTGTGTTTGCTGAAAAAAATCATTTATTATCACTTCACTCCTTTATGATCTGGAGCTAGGTCTTCGGCATCTTTTATAAAAGCACAATTCTTCAAATTCTTACTATTCATGCATTCGTAGCAGTCAACACAACCTGTACAACCTGTACAATTTTCACAATTGAAACAATCTTAACAATTGAAACAGTTATAACACTTCTTCAAATTCTTACTATTCATACATTCGTAGCAGTCAATACAACCCACACAGATTTCACAACCAGTACACCCCTTACAATCAAAACACTCTTCGTCACAATTAATACATTCTTCCATTTTATATAACTAAAAAAAAATCATTCAATACTCACTTTGAGCCGAGCGAGCTCGACTCCTTTATCAAAATTCTTAAAATTAATTCTGGATGATCTTATACTTCGGTCTCCTTTAGTAAATCTTCTGAGAGTCTTTTTATAATGAATTTAAGTCTATTAGTGGGATATGTAAAATGATTCCATAAAAATATGTCTCTGTTTTGAGCTAACAAAATTGCATTTTGATTTTAAATTACAGTACAAAAAATGCCCCTTATGCCTTCTATATAAATATTATAAATATCATTATAATTGGTTTAATTTTCAATAAATCCAGATACGTCTGAAATTGCTGTTTTATTAATATCAAAATTAAAAGTAAAATTATTTTATTCATTAGGTTTTAGTATTAAATATTATTGTTTCTTTTCTGGATAAATATCTTTAAATTTCCCGTCCTCATATTTCACCTGTCCTTAATACTTGTTATAATTTTTAGTATAAAATAATAATTCAATAAAACAATTTGATATTTTACACGGTACGTCATTCCCTTACATATCTTCGTAAACCAGATCGAATTTGATAGGAGTGTTTTATATTACTTTTTATTTTACATCCAAATTCTTATTTGCATATGTAAATTTAGTTTATGAACTAACAACTGCTATCACATCGTACTAAGTCTTTCCTCCGACAGTTTAATAATGACCTTTAATTTGATCAGACTTTAATTTTAAATGCTTTATATTAAATATATTTTATTCAGAACAGTTATATGTCTGTTATGCATCAATTTAAATATCATAACCGTAAAGTCCCGTAAATTTCATCAGATTATCCGATGCTGATATTTTATAATTTGTAGTTGGGTTGTTGTTAAAAATCTATAAATAGTTTCCCTTATTAGTAAAAGTAAAATCATTTAAAATTGCAGAATCTTAAAATACAGATATTAAATCATCCCTGTTATTTGGAAGTCTGCTCAATGAAAAGTATGTGATATTATTTTAATCATCAACAATCTTTAAATATCCAGAGGCTATACTGAAATCTGATGTCCTTAAACTTACTAAACTTACACTTTCGAAATCTGGGTATTAATCTAAACTTAATGATATTTATGATTACATTGGATAAAAATGTGAATCTTTCTTATAATCAGGATCATTCACATCTAACTTAGAATATATTATAATTGGAAAAGAATTTTACGTTTCCATTCGTTTTTTAATAGAAAAAAATATATTTAGATCATTTCCATTTGTTTAAAATTTTAGCATATACTTGTTGTCCGATTTATTAAGGAGTTTGTTGTTTCGTGTTTTATTCTTCCTGTGTCTGTTCTTGATTCTGTGCGAAAGATTAAGCGTTTTTACCTTACACTACCGTCTAAGGTAGGGTAGATTACCGTTCTATAGACTAAGACCTGCTTCTTTCTTATATCTTTTAAACTATTGGTTCAATAATTTGATTCGTTTATCCAGCTTTTTATAATAATGATTCTATTGCCTTTTTTAGTTCTGCATTATCAATTTGGTTTTATTTCGTTTATATTAACAATTCTTTTACATCAACTTCTTTTTGTTTTCTCTTTATTTTATTTTCTTCAAACATTGCTTACGCCTTAGGTCTTACTTTTTCTAACATTATTTATTTTCTTTTTTCTTTTATTGACGGGTCTTGTATCTTCTTATATCTTTATTTAGTTATTCTTTGTCCATCTATTAAATAATCAACGTCCTCTATAGTATATCCTTCTTTTGGTTTTAATAATCGTATTACTTATTATTTTTTCTTTTTTTCCACCGACCGCTAGGGAGCGACCGCTTCGCTCGGGCACGTCTTGCTGGGATTAGTTTTCAAACAAGATAAATCTTGTTTATCTTCATCATTATGTTCATTTTACTGTGCTTCAGTCTACACAAGTGTAAACTTGGGTATTTTCACATCATTATCATTAGACTCATTTTACTGTGCTTCAATTTCATCAGTCATTAGACTTTTTATATGTAAAAAAATTTTAAAAAAAAAATTAATACAAACTCATATTTTTACAAAAACCCATTTATTATTGTTATTTTTCATATAATATCCCTCACAATCACGTACTTTTCTCATATTCAGTTTCTTATATTTGAGTCCGTTATAAAAATACATTTTATCATCATCTTTGTAATAGTTTTAATATTCATTTGCCTGATAAAGTTATGCTGTGTTTTGTAATACGTCTACGTAATTACCTTTTCTGTTATTATTATTTTGACTATAACTTACCCAACGTAGATTGTTTACATTATTATTTTATTTATTTTAATCTTTGTGGTCAACGCATGGAAGATTAAGAGGGTTTTCAATCCATGTTTAAGCTACCAATCTGTGTACATATAATATTTGATGTTTAGCATCGTTAAGCATGCAGAAGCACGCTTCGGCAGGATAATCTTTCATAAATTATTTTGTCTTATATAGTTTCACAGACATATAATAATTATTTTTCGAACGTTATCTTTATTTTACGGGCCTTCCACTAATAAGATTTTTTATATTACCTTCTCTTGTTATTCCATAATTTTCAAATCCTCTTACAATCCTGTATTCAGTCATCTTTTTATATATTAAAAAAAATTGTTAATTTTTAATCACTCCAAAAGTGCAGCATTCATTCTTTTATTTGATTTTATATCTTTTATTTTATCTTTCAAATATTACATCAATTTTTCTATTTCATCCTCATTTTAAGGAATTATCACAAAATATTAAGGACCCGGCATTACGTCCCTGTCAACAATCATAATCCTCTCATTACAGTTTTTTATCCAGCAAGGTACTAAAATCTTTTTACATTAAAACGTTCCCGGGATTTCGATGTTTGTGTATCCCACTCTCTGTTTTGTCATTTATACTTTTATTTTATGCGTGTCATCCTTTTCTTCAACAATGTCTTTATTAGTAATTACAGGACGTGATTAATATTTAATTTGATAGGGTGATTTCTGTTTTTATTTTAGACAGAAAAAGTCAAAATCATCAAAATCATACCTTCTACCTTTATAATCTACTACCTTTGTATATTCATTAGGTTTAGCATTCAAATCGTAAAAGAAATAACAAATATCATCCATACCAGTGTTTTTAAATATATCTTCTGGATTATCGAGAACAGTTATTAATTAAATTTTATGACGTAATTATTCAACGAGTTTTTTGTGTTGTTTTTAATAAAAGAATTTTGTAGGAATTAAAAAACATCCATTACATTTTGAGTCTACTGCCTTTTAAATAAATTTATTATATAAAGTGAGTGCTTTATTTCTGCCTCCACATTTAGACTTAATTTTAGTAAACGGTGGGTTAGTAATAATGTATGAAGATGTCCAATCTTAATCTTTGAAGTCTTTACATTCTGTTTATATTTTATACTTATCTCTCACTTCATTTACTCTTTCTTGTTATATATCGGCTGCTTTAATATTAGTGTATCCGTATTTTTATAATGATTTTATAAAATTTCCATGACCGACACAAGGTTCAATAATTGGAGTGTCTTTTTTAGGCAATAAACCTTATAATACGTTTACTATTTTATCACACATAAAATCTGGTGTGTTAAATTCATCAAACTCTTACCTGTTTTCTGCATTAGGGGAAAAAGATAAACAAGATTTATCTTGGTTAAAACAATTAAATAATTCTTGAACGGACTTATCCATATCTTTTATTTTATAAAAAAATCTACCCTACGTGCCGACCGTCAGGGGACGATCACTTCGTCCGTAAGGTATCGTACGATGGGAAAAACGATTATCAAAACCCCAGTATCATGCTGAAAAAATGTAATTTGATTCACTCGTCTCCAATTTCTATAGTCATACGTATTGTGATATTTCCTGCCGCGATTGTGTGTCCATTACTTTGATACTTCCTTTCTTCCTATTTTATATGACGATTTTTTCTTTCTTGTGTTAATTATTTCTTTGGCATCTTTTCTTTAGTTAAAAAAATCTAACATTGGTAAAAAAAATTATTCAATACTCACCAAATTAAATTATCTTCAAACAATCCTAACTTTACAAGCTCTTCCTTGTTTGGTCTTTAAATCGTAATATCATGATATATTTTATTATCTTATGTTTTCTTTTATGTCGAATCTATTACTAACTTCAAAGTGTAAGTTTAAGAATTATTTATTTTAGAAATGTATTATATTTTATTTTTATTTACATTTAGTTGTTTCCCGTTAAATTCATTTGTTTGTTGTTCCTAATCATATACCTTGTTATATTTATTAGTTTTTATTATTTTTCTAATCGTTATGTTTCCTGATTCATATTAATCCACTTTAAACTTCTTAAAATAAACATGTACTTTATCTCCTTCAGATAAATTTAAATTTTCTATAAATTGATTAACTTTCAAAAATTGGCATTCCATTTTCTTCTTTTCTTATAATAAAAAAAATTTACAAATTTTCAAAAAAGATTATTATTTAAAAACAATTTTTTTTTAATAATAAAATATGAACGTTGATAAAGTTTAGGTTGCATAAGCATCAAACAGAGTAAGACAAAGAATACATAAATTTTAAAATAATATACCAGAAAAATTATAATAAAAACATTTATCAGATTTATAAATAATAGAAGAATATAAAAAAAATAAAATTAAAAAAACAGGGAACATGAAAGAATATATGAAAACATATTACTAATAAAGAAAAATTTAAGAATGAATACTTCGACAATACAATCTTTTTTTTCTTGAAACTGTAAAAATCAAAATCTAAAAAATAACAATTTTTTTTTAATATATAAAAAGGGAATGGTAAAGATAATTTAATTGCCAAATAATTTTAAACACTTATCGGTTGAACAGTTAACATAATTGTTAAATAATTATAATCAAAAATATAAAAATGATATATAAAAAATACGTGACAGAATTACAGTATTGTAAAACAGACAAAAACTAGAATACATTAATTTAGAAGATTTCTTTCGTGGAATCGAAAAATATTAAGTGAAAGTTCCTTAAATATATGAAAATATGGATGAATATAATTATGTAGATGAAAATAATAATTTACCTTTATTACATACAAATAAGGCAGTATCAATATAATTTAATATATATTTATTGGGAAAAGACAGCAGTGAATAAAAAGGTAAAATTATTTATGAAAAAAATAAAAACGGAGAAGTAATGACACTAGTAGTATAATTGGACGAAGAGGGACATTTCGATATACACAAGGTTATAGACATTTATTTACAAATACCAAGATTTTAATATATAAAATAAAATGAAATAGGTTATGTTGCGTATGTAAATTACGAAATAAGTCGTGAAGATAACGAATTATTGGAAGAAGTAAACGTTTATTAACAAGGTGTGAAAATAATAAAAGGATAATCAGAGAAAAAAAGAACGTTAAAATATACATAAGATTACAAAGTATATAAATAATAAAACATATATGATTATGAAATAATGTTCCCCACATAAAAGTTAAGAAATGATGGAACGTGTTATAAATAAATTTTTGATAAATTAGATATAAAGAATGATGAAAATGAACTTACAAGACAACAAGTAAAAGATATTATTAAATAAAACAGACCGGAAGTTTATTTTTGCGGATACGAATTACAGCCATACAACTCCAAAAACTTTAATTATTAAATATTACAATTATCATAACACGTTTATTTAAGCAGAAAGGGAAAAACAATATTAAAAAGTCCTTAATAAATGAGCTAGGAAATAAGAGAAATGGATTATGAATTAAAAACGGAGTTAGAATTAATAAAATTAAATGAAAGAATGATAAACAAATTTAAAGTACCCTTTTATAATGAAAATTTATTAAAGTATCATGATGAATTATATATAACTCCATATTAAGAAAGAGTATTTAATTTCACAAAATAATTTTATGAAAAAAGATATATGAATTTTTCATTCTTACCATTATTTGAACCTTTAAGTTAATCTAAATGTTAGTTAATAAATTATAAGTTCTGTCCCATAATATATGCTTCAAAAAATGATTGTGTTATGCACGTTGATTAAATTTCATCATATCCCTCATCATTCTTTTCATTAGATAAGGTTTATAATGTATAAAGTGTTATATACGAATTCTAAAATATAAATGAGCAAACTAAATTATAACCTGCGAGATTTTATTAAATGCATTTCGAGCTTACTGAAAATGTCCTTTTCAATCATATTTTACAGAGCGTGTCAATAATGAGTTATGAACTTTTTAATATAATTAAATATATCTCAAAAGTTTTTAATATTAAATTTTAAGGACATATTGATTATGTTTATTATATTTAAGAAATACAATATGATCATAAATAAATATTATAAAAAATGAATACTTACAATGATGATTTAGTAAAAAATTACGGAGATAAATATGACAGAATGAGATTGAAATGTTTAAAAAACAGTGCTTTTGGATAAATGTTAAGTAATCAAGATGAATATATAACAAAAACAGTATTTTCACGTGTTGAAGATTAAACGGAATATGAACAGTTAAAATTGTTTAATAAATAAATAAATTAAGAAGGATGTAGTAATTATGAATTTTTACACTGTTAAATGATAAATAATTAAATAGTAAGATTATTTAAACCATTTTTGAAAAATTTAAAAGACATAATAGCTGTAAGAGTAGACAGTATTTACTTTTCAAAAGAAGTAAGTTACGATGAGACCATATTTAGAAATGAAAACAGTCTTTGCATAGACGTGTAATTAAATTAAAACCCATCTATAAATTAAATAAATTATGATAAAAAGAAATTTATACAAGCATAAGCCGGACAAGGAAAAACAAGGTACGTTATGTAAACAGCAGATAAAGAAAATGACGTTATAATTTGTATATCATTGGATAACTGGGACAGATATAAAAAATAAGGTTTTAAAAATGTTTTCTTATATCATTTTATGTAATTTACATCAATGTATGAATTCTTATAAAATTATGATAATATCTTTATCGACGAATGGTGTTTAATTCCAGCTGATATTGTTTATAAATTATGCGAAACTAATTTAAATATAATCTTTGTCGGAGATATAAATTAAAATGTAAACAGATTTTTCCCTAAAGTATGTTATTAAAATTTAATGCAAGCACATGATATCACAGATTTAGATACCAAAGGATAAAGAACTAGAAATAACATCGATATAAATAAATATCTAAACATAAAGGATTTAAAAGAAAGAAAACAAGCCTTTATAGACGACATGAAATTAAAATAAAACATAACAGTACTGGATCAGACATAAACTGATGCAGATGAAATTATATAATAATGTTAAAAACATTTTGATAAAAAACTCATGGTAGTAGCACAAGATAATGACACAGTATTTATTATCAATCAATTTTATTAAGATTATTGTGAAAAAAGAGGTGAAGGATAAGAAAAACATAAAATTTTTGGTAGAGAGAAAAAACCTCAACGCTTTTGGTCGTACGGGGGAGATAAACTTACGAAAAGTATTTATTACGATGCAAATGGAAAAATTGTTAACGATTATTATTGTTGTGCTTACACGATGTATTCATGTCAGGGATTAGAATCACCGAATGTTATAGTAATATTAAATGGAAAAGAAACGTTCGAATAAATTTATGTAGCATTTTCAAGAGTGAAAGATTAATGAATATAAAATGTCTGTAATATTTTTTTTACTTAAAAACATAATGCAATCGATATTTATAAATAAAGATATCATAACAAAAAACATAAAAGAAAGAACGTAATAATTCATATATGAAACAAAAGAATCTGATGATCTGATTTAAGTATAAGATAATTATATAAAATATTTTGATTTCTTAAATATAGTCATCGAAGATTAAAATTAAAGAAAACATTAATAACTGTTTAATGATTATATAAATGATCTGTTCGATTATTATAAAAAATACGGACCGTGTGGATTTTCATGTGAACAAATGATAATATAATTAATTAATTCTGTGAGTGATATTTATTTTATATGAATCGAAAAAAACAAAAAAACAAAATCTAAAAAATAAATTTTTTTTACAAATAAAAAATGCAAGCTGTAGTTGTATCAGACGATATTTTAACTTAACAAACATAGGTTATTATGAATCCTTATACTGACGAGGATCATATAGCAAATCAATTATATTATATAAATACTACTAATAATGATTATAAAACAAAGACTGTAGGATAATAAATTTAATTTAAAATCAGTACTGGATCATGGGCAATCGTAACATAGGATTCATGTATGGAATTTACGATGGCATTCACATATCACACAAACACTCCATGTATTGTATGGATGATTAATGGAAAATGGTATAAATAAAATTATACACTAGCGGCTGGTGAATCTGGTATGCCTAAACCAACTGCTGAAAGTATACCACAAGTAATAGGCCATGGTCCGTTTCATAGTATGTCATGGATCGAAAACACGTAATTTGAGGGATTTGGGAAAACTAAACTTGATCCATAAAAATATTTATAGGCAAATTATTATTTATTGAAAAATTAAAGTGAAAAGAATTTATAAACATGGTTCGTGTCAGACAGGCCGTATAATCCATTAAATCCTTCAAATACTGAAGCTGCGATATTGATTGATTGTAGACCATAAAAAGATGGTGTATTTTTGGGAACTACTACTTGGGTTGACGCTGTGACTAAGGCAGCAGTAGATGATAATTTTACTTTGGGTGCTACAACACCAAGTACTAATTATTCCGTGACTGTTTTCAAGAAATTTTAAGTGCCTTTTGAATTATTAAATACAGTATTTATGTAAGAATCATCAGGATTGTTTTGTTGTAATGCAATTTCATCGAGTTCAATCATGTTAACATTAAATTCAAGAACAGTCGACACTGATAAAGTATGGGGTACTCGTTTCGATACGATCGGATAACAAGTTAATGATGTCATAAATAACGGTCTAGTAAATAAACAAAGTGATTTATTAGTCACGAGTACTAATTTGAGTAAGCTCCTAAACTAAAGTAATGGATTTGGATGTTATATCGCAGACGCTAAATTAATATTGTCCACAAAATAAGGTGATGAATTCACAAAATAATTAAGAGCAAGACCATAAATTACAAATAAATTATAAAGATATGATATAATCGGAAATAAAAACATTACACACACAGGAGGCGATACTTATCAATTATCATCGGCTAACACTCAGATTTAGGATTTAGTTTTATCAGCACAAATAAATGATTCTAATGCAAAAGATTCGATGTTAGCACACGGAATTCCTTCAATGTATTCATCATATGATATATGTAAAGCAATCAATTCTGGAAAACGTGATTTTGACTTACCGTACTTTTATGATTTGAATTTAGTTATCCCATACGCAGGAAAGGTAGTAAAAATTATAGGTGGAATAAAGGATGGAATCACAGACATCGAAACATTTAAACATCTGTCGTAATAATCAATGAGATTATATGGAAATACAAGATCACCTGGACAATAAGTGTTTAATGATATGATGTGGAAACTTTACTTCCATATGATAATCATAAATATAGAATCATTAAGAAATTCAAGTTAGATAGATGAAATAGGAGCTGACGGATATGATATGAAAGGTAAAGATATTTAATTAGTATGGAGAAGTATAAGAAATTACAACAATACAAAAGTACAGGGCGATCCTAATTAAATTCCAACAGAAACAACATTCAACGGACCAAATGGATTTATTCATTTCGGACAATACTAAAATTGGACAGATACTATTACATCTGTGAATTTTATAAATACATCTGAAAACATATAAATGATGTACGTGTGTGAGTCATGGTCAGTATTAAATCCTCAATCTAAAACTCTAGAACTAACTGATGTCATTAAAGAAGCGGTTTAAAAACCACAAGGTATGTGAAATTTGATTATAATAATTTTTTTTAAAGAAAAAAGACAAATGACGGTTTAAATATGTTTTAAGGGAACTGATTTAAATTAATTACATTAAATAACAATTCAGGAATATCCGATGCAACACTGCAAAATATAACGTTTTGAAAGTGATATAATTGATGTTTAATTTTAAATATAATTTACATCTCCAAAAAACATTATTGAAAAGGATGATTATTTAATAATTACTTTTAATGATAATACATAAAAGAATATAAATTTATAAATGGAGGGTGATTACGGTTTAAGTCATGAAACGATATTATAACAGATATATTAATGTATTTTTCCATTTGATAATACATTTGATTATAACAGGAACACGATATACAATACAAATAAAGCAATTTTTAGCAGTACGAATTTAAAAAATATTATTATACCATCAAATAGATTGAGCTTGATATTAGGAGGTGAAATAAATAAATAATATGAATTTAAAAATGGACAGACATAATTTGAAAGGACTATGTATTTATATTTACATAGACAATTTAATTTATAATGCAAAAATATTTTAAATAATGATTAGAAATATCTCGTTTATTAAGTACCCTATAATTTTTAAGGTGGACAAATAATACATCTAACATAATAATAATTTTTAATAACAATGACACCCCAACAATTATTGTAAGGATTTTACATCGATATGGTTGATGAAAATTTTAAAAGGATAGACCTAAAAGGTGAATATTATTTTCTCACGTTATAATTTTAAGACAGGGATATGTCTGAAAAAAAACAATAATAAAAGGAAAAGAAATAAATAATATAATAACAAAAACAAGCAATGAGATAGTCAAAAATAGACACAATACAAAAAAGATTATAAATTTAGGAAAAAATATATGATAAATTAAAATAAAGCGGTGTATAACATATAGAATTATAATCATTACAAAATCTACAAATGCAAGATCAAATAATTCAAACTGATTTAACAGATGAGTAAATACAATAAATGGAAGGAACTGTTTTCAAACAAAAAGATTAAATAGATGAATTAATATAACATTAATAAGATTTAGAAACAGAAGTAGAAGATTTAATAGAAGAAAAAGAAAAGATCAAAAGGTAAGCATAAAAAGTTTTATAACAAAAAGATAAAAGAAAAACAAAAGATGGATTAACTAATGATAACCAAATAACATAAGAAAAAGAAAAATTAAAATAATAACTGCAATTTGAAAACGAATGGGATGAGAAGATAAAAAATGCGTCGTAATAGGACAAAACAAGAACGGACGAATTAATATAAGAGATAAAAGATGATGCGAAAAATTAAGTTATAGATGAAATAGCGGATTAAATAATTGATTAAATAAACGAAGAGACTAGCCAAAGGCCCGAAGGCTTTGCCTAAGGTGAAGAAAAAACAAAGTAAGAGTG
>CANRJN010000030.1 GCA_947630945.1 uncultured Bacilli bacterium
ATTAAAAAATATATAGAAAATATAAGTAAATAAAGAAAAAAATAGGTAGTTTGTATACAAACTATGCACACTACCAAATATAAAAAAGGAGGTTATTATGATTAGACCAGCAAGTTGTGTAAGTGAACTATCAGATGAAGATTTTTACAAACTTATTGATCCATATGTAGAAGAGATGGAAAAGTATTGCAACAATAATTTAGTATATGAATTATTTGCTAAAAGTTTATCAAGTGCATATAACAATAGTGCATTATTTGAAAATTTTACATTAGAAAACGAATATTGTGATGCTGTTGATTTTGCAACTTCTATGCCAGAATTTGAAAGCATTAATGTAAAAAAACTTAAAAATATTTTAGAAAAAAAATATTCATTAAAAATTGTTAAAGAAAATCCATTGATAATAGAAAAAATTGAATAAAATATAACAAAGCATATATAACTATTACATAAATTATCTAACCTACTTTATCATTTAAAAATAGTATGATTATTAAAAATTCATACTATTTTTTATGACTTAATGACAGAATGACAGCAATTTTTGGGAGGGGTACTTCCAAATTTTCGTGTCATTGGTGTCATTTATTAAAGTTATAATAGAACTAATAAATCAATAATTAAATTATACTATATTTTTTATTTATTAGTAATTTTTTTTAATAAATTATCATTATCATATCTATTTATAAAATTCTTAAAACCATTTATAAATATATTCCAATTAAGTGGAATCATATCGTGTCCATTAAAGCATTTTGAAAGTCCATTATAATATTCTAACTTTAATATCCATTTATAATTATCATAATCTTTGTTGATATATTCTTTATTCCAAAAATTTATTTTAGAATTAGTTATACTATCTAGTATTTTTATTTTATCTTTATTAGTAATTATTTCTTGACTAATTAATTCATAATTCTTTTTAAATATAAATATTGGTTTATCATCAAATATAAATTCATATTTATATCTTGCTTTGCTTAATATAAATACCAATGTTATTTTACTAATATCTACTGCATATAAATTTTCTATTGAATTAAATGACTTATGACAATTATTACAATACTTATTATAATTATGATCAGTTATAAGAGTTCCATCATAGTTTAATCTTTTAGGTTTTCTTTTCCTTTCTGAATATTTTACTTCATCATTATTTTTTTTAATAAAAGTATTATTATCATTATATCTATAAAGATAAATAACACTTGTTGTATCCTTACTATTACAATAAGGACAACTCATTCTTGCTCCCATATTTATTACACCTTTCTTGGAATCTTATAACCTTTGTAATTTTCTCCCACCACGGGTAATAGCGGAGTTATCACTGGTGAATTTTTAACATCAAAAGCGGGAATTGGTTATTTAATATTATATGGTTCACAAGTATTTAATTTAAATCTAGTAATGAGTGGAATATTCTTATTAACAATTATTTCATTCATTATGTATAAACTAATTGTATTAATATGTAAAAAATAAGGAATCTTAATTTTTAGATTTCTTTTTTGTTTATTTATTTTAATATTTATGATATGATATGCAAGTCGTATAGAGGTTTTATGAAAAAGATTAATAGAAAATTTTTGATGTTGATAATTACTTATATTATAATTTCATTTACTCCTAAAAGTAATTATGAAAAGAATATATCTATAAATGATAATTATAAATATAATAGAGAAGAATTTTTTGGAACTTATAGAAATGGAAAAGTATATATTGGAAGTGAAAATTATATTTATAGTATAATTGATGAAAATTCTAATAATGTTTATATAATTGATTCTAGAAATGACACTAATCCGGATATGTTTGTATGTAATTCTTTTAAAATTAATAATGTAAATGATATTAATGATATTTTAGAATTGTTAATAGAATATGAAAATATATATCCTAGTAATTGGGATAGAACAATAGAATCAATGAAAAAGGAATGGCAATTACATAATTTTCTTTATAATTTAGGATTATATGAAAGTAGTACAAAATCTGTTAATTTAGATAATGAGGATGAAAACTACTATAATTCAAATGTTTTAAATAAAATATTAAAGCAATAATAAGGCTTTTACTCACACTATAAAAATAAAATTAAATATATTATAGTGAGGGGGAAAGAATAAAATGAGTAATTGTAATATACAAAAACCAATATATGCACCTACTTATACTTGTTATGGACCAACTGGTCCAACAGGACCTACTGGACCTGCTGGTGGACCTACTGGGGCAACAGGACCTACTGGACCAACCGGGGCTACTGGAGCAACTGGACCACAAGGTTTACAAGGTATTCAAGGTTTAATTGGTTTAACTGGAGCCACTGGGGCTACAGGAGCAACAGGTGCAACAGGTGCAACAGGGGCTACTGGTGAAACTGGGCCTATCGGACCACAAGGCGAGATTGGACCTACTGGACCTACTGGGGCAACAGGTGCAACAGGGGCTACTGGTGAAACAGGACCTATTGGACCACAAGGCGAGATTGGGCCTACAGGACCTACTGGGGCTACAGGAGCAACGGGGGCTACTGGTGAAACTGGACCTATCGGACCACAAGGTGAGATTGGGCCTACAGGACCTACAGGAGCAACAGGTGCAACTGGTGCTACTGGTGAAACTGGGCCTGCTGGTGCAGATGGTGCTGATGCAGAACCTATAACATTAACATTAGGAACTGTAACAACAGGTGCACCTGGAACAGATGCTTCCGCAGAAATAACAGGTACTTCACCAAACTATACATTAAATTTAACAATACCACAAGGACCTACAGGACCTGCTGGTGCTGCTGCATAGTATGAAAAAATACAAAATTTGTGTATATGCTATAAGTAAAAATGAAGAAAAGTTTGTAGATAGATGGTACAATTCTATTAAAGATGCAGATTATATATGTGTATTAGATACAGGATCAACTGATAAAACAGTAAATAAACTAAAAAAATTAGGAGTTAAAGTCAAAACTAAAAAAATTAAACCTTGGAGGTTTGATGTTGCTAGGAATGAATCTATGAAACTCATTCCTAGTGATACAGATATTTGTATTTGTTTAGATTTAGATGAAGTGATGATTGATGACTGGATAGAAAAATTAAATAGTATTTGGAATGATAATATTACTAGATTACATTACAAATACAATTGGAAACTTGATGAAAATAACAAACCACTTATAAGTTTCTATGCAGACAAAATTCATAAAAACAAAGATTACAAATGGACTCATCCAGTACATGAAGTATTAACATACATAGGAAGTGATAAAGAAATATATGGAAAATGTGATGATTTAATTATAAATCATTATCCAGACAATAAAAAATCTAGAAGTTCATATTTACCATTATTAGAATTATCGGTTAAAGAAAATCCTAATGATGACAGAAATATGCATTATCTTGGAAGAGAATATATGTATTATCATAAATGGAATGAATGTATAGATACATTAATTAAACATTTAAATTTAAAAACAGCAACTTGGAAAGATGAAAGATGTGCATCAATGAGATTTATATCACGTAGTTATATCAATTTAAAAAGATATGATGAAGCAAGAATGTGGCTAGATAAAGCCATAAATGAAGCACCATATTTAAGAGATGCATATGTTGAGAGAATGTTACTTGAATATAGTTTACAAAATTATAATGAAGCAATTAAATATGGACTAGAAGCACTAAAAATAAAATCTCATGGACTTACATATATAAACGAATTATTTTCTTGGAATGAAACAATATACGATGTTCTTAGTATTTGTTACTATTACATAGGAAACAAAGAAGAAGGAAAAAAATATCTAGAAATTGCAATAGAAATGAATCCAAATAACAAACGACTTATAGATAATAAAAAGTTTTTTGAATAAATCTTTCAAAAAACTTTTTTATTGTAAACTATTTGGTCCTAGATGCATTAACTTATTTCTTAAAATTATAAGTTTTACTAATTTTACAACATCATAAACTAAAATTATAGTAGCAGGTATTAATATTGCAAATAACCATCCCTTTTTAGATGCTAAAAAGAATTGAACCCTACCTAATTGTGGTATTTTAAACATTACTTTTCCAAGAACATTATTTGGATACACCTTTTCTTCATCAGCAGTTTCATTCGCATCCCCTTTAACTCTATACATAGTACCCACATCAGGTACATCTAAAATCTCAACAATTCTATGTGTTACAGGTGTTCCACCAAAATATGCATTAGTAGAATAAAAAGTAATTACATCATTAACTTTTAAATCTTTTGTATCAATTTTCTTAACAAAAACTACATCATAAACCTTTATATTAGGAGTCATACTTGGACTTATTATTGTATATAATCCAAAAGGTGGATTTTTACCTTTTTTTTCTGCTATTTTACCTGATACTACATATAGAATAAAGAATGAAGCAGTCAACATTAATAATACAATAAAAGTATAACTTATAACTCTATATATCATTCTAAATAATTTTTTTCGCTTTATTACTTTATCTTGTTCCATAATTTCACCTTGTTACATCATTACTAATTTTAATTTTAGCAGCAAATAAATAATTTTTAGAAGAATACTGTTTAATATCTGCAGTATCTTTTAACTTTAATGTAATTTTATAGTTATGAATAGTATTTGGAGTAATTTTACCTGAACCTATATCTCTATTTAAAACAGGAATAGGAGTTTCTACCCTATTAACTAATTCATTAGAGTTATCTTTACTTTCAGTTGATCCTTCTAAAATATATACAAAATTTTCATCTACCATATTAGAAAGTGGCGTTATAATTTCAAAACTAATTTTATAATTGCCAATTGTATCTATACTTGAATTTTCAATAGAAAACTCTATTTCTTTTTCCCATCCTGGCTTTATATTATACCCATTAATTTGATTAGGACTATAAAAAGTTGATAACATATTAACATATTTAACATCAACATTTGGATTATCTTTATCTTTAATTGTTTTTTTATAATATGAATAAGAAGTTGCTATAAACATAGCAAAAACAGAAAGCAAAACTATTAAATATAACATAGTATTAAATTTTTTAGATTTATTCTTATTCATATTCAAACTCCATTTTATATTTTTATGATAACAAATTTATTAGTAGTTTACAATAAATGCAATTAAAAAAGTGAATTACTTCACTCATATTTTACAATATTTTTTACTTTTTAGGATATTTTGATTCATCAGCAATTTGTACTGATAAATAACCATTAAATTCTTTCCCTTGTGCTGCATTTTGATCTGCATCTATATAATTAAGACCTATTGTATACTCATAAGTATGAACTTCATACCCTTCTATAACTCCACTACCAATTATTGTACTTTCTGTTGGAACTTCTTTTGATTCAACTTTTGCAAGTGTTCCTCCATTTGTATTACCTGTACCACTTAAAGAATAAACAAATTGACCATCAGCATTAGGAGTTAAAGTATTTGATTCAACATTCAATACTATATTATATTTTATTTGACCTGTTGCTGCGGGATCTGTTTGTCCAATTGTAAATGTTTTTGTACTTGTAGATCCAGGAACTAATTCTTTTATGTCGATAGTTACACCATCATTAAAATTTACTTGTCCTAAATTAGGAGAAGTAAGACCTATATTAGCAGGATTTTCATTACCACTTACATTAATACTAAACCATGCAAATGTTGCACCAATAATAGCAACTAATAAAGTAGCAATACCAATTATTGATAGAAAAATTGATTGACCTTTATCATCCATATTTCTAAGTCTCCTATTTTATTAATCTTTATCTACTAACATAATAATACCAATTATTAGCAAAAAATTCAAGTATATTATATTTTTTATATATAATTTTACTATAAATATATTTTTACTTATTTATTAATTTTTGATAATGATATTACAGGTCTTACATTTAATTTATTAGTTAAATTTTCTAATATATAAAATTCATCGTTATATTGAATTGATGTTCCTTTATCTTTTTCATATGAATTTATTGCATAATAATTTCCACTTATAAGACTTTTATCTGCTATTTTTTTATAAACATTATTATATTCATCATATGAAATAATTTTAATTTTACTATTTGTATAAGTATTACAAGAATAATTATTTTTATTTATATATTCTTTTGTAAGACCACCACAACTTTCATTATTACAATTATAATTTTCATATTCATCACAAATACTCTTTGTAACTAGTAAATTTTTTGTATTACTAGAAAGACTATCAATAAATACATTATTTAAATAATAATTTATATATGAATTACTCCATTTATAAGATAAATTTTTATCTTTAATATAATAACAAAATGTACTTTCAGTTTGTAAACATTGAGGTAATTTTTCAGGAATATCAGTTGTGGACATAAGAGTAATTTCATTATTAGTATCTTCTATTACAACCCAATTTATACCATCTATATTTAATGTTGAACCAGAACAGTAGAATACATCTTTATCATAATTTGCATTATCTGCTTCTAAACATTCAATATTAAATTTTATAACATCACTAATATTACCTTTTTCATCTTTAAACCAAATATAATTATCACCTGAACTATAAGAATTTATAATAATATTATCTTTATAATTTTGTTGTGTCCACTCTCCTGTAAAATCATCATTACTTGATATTTTATATTCTAAATTAGATTTATTTGAAGTAAATGAAACTGTTTTATTATTTTTTATAGTTTCTACATTTATATTTTCAAAATCACCACATTTATCATTTAATATTTCAATATTACCTACATATGTTTTACTTATACATTTTTTATTATAGTCAATTTTAAATCTTACATTTTTATATTTATCAATATTTATGTTTCCATTACCATTAAAATAATATTTTTCACTTATAACAGAACCATTACTAGACAAAATAAATCCATCTTTAAAAATATATTCTCCTTCATTTAATGTATATAAATATTTTAACATTTCTTTTGACTTATTAATTGTGTGAATACTATTATATTTATTCATAAAAAAGAATAATATTAATACCATTAATATCATAAAAATTATAATTACAACAATATATTTCTTCATTTGTTTCATAGGTAATATTATAAGATATTAAAAATAAAAAAGAAACAAAAAAATGATGATAATTTATTTTTTTTAGTATATCATCATTTATTTTTTATATTTTTATTAAATTTTTTATTAGATTTTACAATTATTTATTTGTATCAATTCTATTAAATAAAATTTCTGCTTCATTTAATGTAATATCAGTTTCTAAATTACCAAATTCTAATGTGTCGAATGATGTATTTTTTGTATTTAACATCTTAAATATTCTTTCACTTGTATTTGGAATAAAAGCATTTAATAATATTGCGCTTATTCTTATACTTTCAAGTAAATTATATAATACTGTTTTTAATCTATCATTATTTGCTTCATCTTTTGCAAGTACCCATGGTGTTGTATCATCTATATATTTATTACTTCTTTTTAATAATTCAAATATATCTTCAAGTGCCTCATTAACTTTTAATGAATTCATTTTATTTTCAACAATATTAGGTAACATTTTTGCATAACTTATAAGAGTATCATCTACTGATTCATAAACAGATGGATTTTCTACTTTTGAATTAAAATATTTTTTACTCATTGCAATTGTTCTATTAACTAAATTTCCAAGAGTATTTACAAGATCTGCATTTGTTCTAGAAATTAACGCGTCTTCACTAAAACTTCCATCATTTCCAAAAGGAACTTCTCTTAGTGCAAAATATCTAACTGCATCTACTCCATATGTATTAATGTATTCTCTTGGATCTTTATAATTTCCTAATGATTTTGAAATTTTTCCACCATCAATTATTAACCAACCATGTCCAAAAACTTGTTTTGGTAATTCTAAACCTAAACTCATAAGCATACATGGCCATATAATTGTATGAAATCTAACTATTTCTTTTCCGACTAAATGTAAATCGGCAGGCCAATATTTTTTGAATAACTCACTATTAGTATCTGGATATCCTAGCGAAGTTATATAATTTGTAAGTGCATCTATCCACACATATATTACATGTTTTTGATCAAATGTTACAGGTATTCCCCATTTAAATGAAGTACGAGATACGCATAAATCTTCTAAGCCAGGCTTAATGAAATTATTTAACATTTCATTTTTTCTACTAGCAGGCTCAATGAAATTAGGATTTTTATCATAAAATTCTACTAATTTATCTTGATATTTTGATAATCTAAAAAAGTATGCTTCTTCTTTTACTTCATGAACTTCTCTATGACAATCTGGGCAATTACCATTTTCATCTAATTGACTTTCTGTCCAGAAAGATTCACAAGGTGTACAATATAAACCTTTATATTCTCCTTTATATATGTCACCTTTATCATACATAATTTTAAATATTTCTTGTACTCTTTTCATATGGTCTTCATCTGTTGTTCTAATAAAGTAATCATAAGAGATTCCTAATTTACTCCATAAATCTTTTGCATTTTCTATTATTGGTGTTACATAATCAATTGGTGATACACCTGCTTCTTGTGCTTTCTTTTCTATCTTTTGCCCATGTTCATCTGTTCCTGTTTGAAAAAACACATCATATCCTGATAATCTTTTATATCTAGCAATTGCATCCGCTATTATAGTAGTATAACAATGTCCAATATGAAACTCTGCACTTGGATAATAAATTGGTGTTGTTATATAAAATTTTTTCTTTTCCATATTTCCTCCTTAAAATAAAAAAGTCATAAATAAAGGACGAGTTATACCCGTGGTACCACCTTAATTCATGACTTATCATGCACTTTAATTCTTAACGCGAATATACGATTTAACTCCAGAACCATTTTCAAGTATCTCCTTATTAGTTTACACCAACCACTAATTCTCTATAAATTCGATATCTATCTCTTTCTTTCTTCGTTAACGCTTAGATTTTATCATAATTTTATGTGAAAATCTACACTTTTATGATATTTTCTACATTAAAATTAATCTAAAACCATTTCTTATATTAGTTTCTCTTATTAATTTATCAGGAGGATATTTAAGACAAGTCTCTCTATTATATAAAGAGAAAGTATTATATTCTATATTATCTATTCTTTTTATATCACATATTGACTTTCCTATTAACTCAATAATATTTGCTATATTTTTATTTAATGGCAAATAAATATCAAATTCTTCATCCAATGCAGGTATATAAATTTCTGCTAATACTTTATTTTTCATCATCAAACTCCTTATCTACAACATATCTTACTATTGTATGAGAACTATTTTTAACAAGATATCCAATTTGATTAAACATAATTTTTCTTTCTTCTAATGATATATTAGGTATTCTAATTGCAAGTTGATTAGCAGCATTATCTCCTAACCATATTCCACTAGATTTATCAACATTTTTAGCAAACCAAACTTCACTTTCAAGACCTTTATATGAATTGTAATCATCATAAATTATAAATTTATTCATTTTATACTCTTTTAATTTTTCAAATACATAATTAAATGTTTTTTGTGTTTTATCAGGAACATTATTTTTAAATGCACCTAATCCTATAATTATAAATATATTCATATATTTAATTTTCTTATCATCTAATGTTTCTAATCTAATTTGTTTAATTATTGTATCAAAATCTTCATTATAAACTTTTATTCCTTGAAAATTATTATAAAGTCCTAAAACATCAATAATTCTTATTTTTATATTTGGTATTTGTTTTAATAATTCAATTAACCCATATATAAAATGTACATTTGATTTTAAATCATTTGAAATAATAGGAATATAGTTTTCAGTAAAATCATATGTAGTTATAGATAATTTAGATTTTGAAATACCAACCGGTAATGTGGATAAATCATATTTAGTATTAATTAATTTATCAACTGTTAAGAAATTAGGCATACTTGGAATACCAGGTGCTTTTTTCATTTTCGTATTTTTTAAATTATTTGTTATTTCAACTATAGTTTTATTAATATCGTCAGGCTTTGATATATAAGCAGTTTGAAATTCCAATGCTTTATCTTCTAATTTAATAATTCCTCTACCAAAATAATTTGCAGGTATCAATTCCTTTGGCGCATCAACTATATATCTATATTCATCTGGATCATTAAGTTTTAATGCTAATTTATTTTGAAATAATTGAACTGCTTTTAATCTTAAACCATTAGTTAAAGCTGTTGTAACAACAAATGTTATTCCAAACTTTGGTCCCTCTTTAAATAAATTAAAAAGCTTTTCTGATAATGTTAAATTTTCATTAATTGCTTCAAATTGATGTATTACACATACAATATTAGGTAATGATTTTCCACTTGACTTTATATAGTTTGTATATGAACCCATATAATCAGCAAATAAAGTTTTTCTTTTTGATATTTCTTTGTTTATAAATGTAATAAAACTATTTATTTTTTCTGTTTCTTCTAAAATAACTACATCTCCTACTTGTGGAAAATCTTTAAATTTTGTTAAAGTTTCAGCACCAAAATCTAATACATATATGTTAACTTCATCAGTAGAATGTCTTGTACATATTGAAGTAATCATCGTTGTTAAAAGGTTTTCTTTTCCTGAACCTGGCATTCCATATATTAAAGTGTTTCCTACATTAGTAAGATTTATTGATAATAAATTTTGTTTTTGTTCTTTTGGATTATCTAATTCCCCAATAACTGCATCTATTATATATGGCTTTGGATTAAAATTATATTTAGTTATTAAATTTGATAAATAGATTTCACTTGGAATACTATCTAACCATAATTGTTGAGTTTTAATTCCATTATTTTTTGCAATATCATAAAGATATTTAACAATATTAGTTAATTGATCTCCATAATTTTTTTTGTTATCTAATTCTTTATTATTAATATTATTTGCTGATTTAATTATTTCACCAGTATTATTAATAAATGATATAGAATCATCTACTTTTTTAATTACTCTTTCTGTTGGTACATATTGTGCTCCTGCCCATGCAGATTGACCAAGTTCAAATAATTCATCATACCCTACTTGTAAATAAAATCTACCTGTTTCTTTAATAGATGCTGCTTCAGGTCTTTTTAACATTTCCATACTATCTTGTTTAGTTTGCACTTTTAAACAAATTTTAAATTTAGAGTTAGACCAAATTTGATCATTAACTACTCCAGATGGTTTTTGTGTTGCTAAAATTAAATGAACACCAAGAGAACGTCCTATACGAGCAGTAGAAATTAATTCATCCATAAATTCTGGTTGTTGGCTTTTAAGTTCAGCAAACTCATCAGAAACAATAAATAAGTGTGGAATAGGATCTTTAATTAAGCCTTCTCTATAATATTTTTGATATTTATAAATATCTATTGTACTTTCACCTAATTTATCTCTAACCTCATTAAATTTTGCTTGTCTTCTTTTTAATTCACTATTTATTGAAACTAAAGTTCTATTCATTTCACTTACATCTAAATTAGTAATTGTGCCTGATAAATGTGGTATTTTTACACCTGTTTCTTTATTTTCAAAAGCACCAGCAAGACCTCCACCTTTATAATCAATTAATACAAATTGAACTTCGTCAGGATGATAATTTATTGCCATTGATAAAATATAAGTTATAATAAATTCTGATTTACCACTACCTGTAGAACCTGCTATTAAGCCATGAGGTCCATGCGCTTTTTCATGCAAATCTAATTTAAATAATTCACCAGATGTAGTTACACCAATTGGACATTCCAATGATGCCATAGGATTACTTGTAGTCCATTTATTTAAAATATTTAATTGTTCTATATTACCAACATTATACATTTCTAAAAAAGAAAGTGTAGTTGGTAAATTATATATTTCTGCTAGAGTCTGTATTGGAACATTTGATAATTCTCTTGCAACTCTATACATATCTAAATTATTAAATACCTCCGTTACAAAATTTACTTGATTACTTTTATTGTAATCTTTTTCAAACATACAACTATCTTTATCAGTTACATATGCATACTTATTACATTCATTCGGTAAATTTTTTAAAGAATTATCAAGTACAAGTAAAGAAAATCCAATGTTAGTATTAAAATTAACTAATTTACTTATAAAATCTAAATCTTTATATTTTTTATAATTATCTGTAATTATAATATAATATGGTTCAAAACTTTTATAATAATCCTTTGAATCAATTGTTTCGTTTATTTCTTTACTAGAGTTTTTTATTTCTTCTCTTCTATTAATATAAATATCATCAAGTTCTTTTAATATTTTTTTTGCTTCATCCTCATTATCGGCAAAATATCTTGTTTGTTTATCTATTGAATATATATGTGGAACTAATTTTAAATAATTCCATTTATATGAATTTTTCTTACTTGTTAAAAATATTATTTTTAAATCTTTTGGATTATGTAAACAAAGCAATTGTAATAAAATTCCATTAAAATAATCTTCACTATTTTGTGTATTACATATAATTGATGAAACATAATTATTACATAATGATAAAGTTATTGGAACATTATTTAAATTTTTTGAAGCATCTACCATTGTATATACTTTATCTAATAATGAATCTTCATCTATTGTAAATCTTTCTTCTGGTGCGGATATTTTTAAAGATGATGGAATATTACCTAATCCTAATCTTATTGTTAAAAAATCTGTATCTGAAATTTCTCTTTCAAATAATCTATTTTTTACGCCAACAATATTTTCAAAGCATTCTTTACTTGAAGGATTATTATCAAAAAGAGATTGACTTTCATATTTTATTACCTTATTAATTTCTCCCTGCTTTTTTGATAAATATTCATTATATTTATTTTCTCTTTTTTTATCTCTTATTTTTAGTCTTCTTTTATTAAACATAGATATTATTTTTGGAAGAATAAAACTACAAAGTAACATTACACCAGCAGTAACTAATGAAATTATCAAATCTGTTTTTCCTGTTTTACCGCTATTATATTGAATAATACTTCTATAAGCAGTAGCAACTGATGAAACAACCATTGTCATACCTGTTCCTAGTTGAAATATTGCAGGAACATCTTCTTTTAATTCTTTTTGAGTTGGTGGGTCAATTTTTATTTCTTCTTCATCATATCCCATTTTTAGTCTAGGTTTATGGAAAAAATAATCATCCTCCTTATATAATGGAACATCATTTTCTCCCACATTATAATTTAAATATTGTAAATTATCTATAGTTTCTTTTGATTTTAATTGTAAATCGCTATTAAAAATAATATTATCATTTGTTAAAAATACTCTGATAAAATTATTCATCCAAACAATTTTTATATTTCCAAAGAAAATAGTATCACCATTTGAAATCATCGTTTTATTTTGAATTCTTCTTTTATTTACATAAAGATTTATTTTACTATCAGATAAAACTTCAATATAAAATATTTCGTTTTCCTTAGTTATAGTTAAATTTTTAGCAGAAATCATATTATTATTTACTTTAATAGAATCACTATTATCACTACCAATTGTAAATGAATTTAAATTGTCAATTAATATATCTTGATAATTATTATTATATGTTTCATATGTAAAAAGATAAAAAGGATTTACTATTCCTTTAATTTTTATTTCATAATTTTTATAGGATTCTAGTTTTGTTATACCTTCTGAACTATTTATTGTTATATCATCATTATTTCTCAAATACCAACTATTATCTGTCGAAAAAATGTTAAAAAAGACTTCAATATTTGTAAAATTCGGTATATAAGAAAAAAGAAAACTCTCCCCTACTTTCTGTGGTAAATCAAAAGTATTAAGTTTTTCTTCATCTGCTAAATATAATTTCAATTTTATCACTTCCTATTTATTCTTTTACTATTTAATATTTTTTAAATATTCTGGTAAATATTCATTAGTTATGTTTTTTCCATTAAAACAATGTAAATAAAATAATACACAATTCAATTTATCTTTGGGTTTACTATATTCATATATTTTTATGTTTTCGATATTAAATTTTTTTCTTCCAACAATTAAATGAAAATTACTTAATACATCATTAAATAAAAGTTGTAAAGAATTATACTGTCTTATTCCTTTTAAATCTTTAAAACTATTTTCTAACCAAAAATAATTTTTATTGTCATTAATTACTAAAACACTATGACAAAATAAATTTATGTTTGGAATAACAAAAAAATAAGTTTTACAAGGAATTTCTTTTTCTTCTAAATATTTTCTAGTTAATTCCACAGTTTCCCAACAAATACCTATTCTTGATTTTTCTAATTCTTCACAAGATTGAAATTTAAATTTATTAGGAAAACCTTCTGAAATATGATAATGAACTTTTCCTTTTTTATCATACCAACCATATTTAATATCATTTATATTATTCATTATTTCATTAGCAATTTCTAGCATCTTTTCACCATTAATTTAATATTTTATATAAATTTAAGTTATGCCTTACTAATAACATAACTTAAGTTTATAAAAAATATCATTTTCTAATAAAATAGTCTTTATTAAGCAATTCATAGACTTCACAATTATTTATATTTGAGATTTCATCATTACTATACATTATTAATTTATCTTTATTAGATTCCAAACTTTCTTTAATATTTTGCATATCATTTTTAGAAGTTTCTAATAATGAAGATATACTTTTAATATATCCTGCACTTGGTATACTAGGTACACTTATTGATGAAATATTATTTTTCGCATTTTCAATATTTTTTATTGTATTCTCTAAACTAACAATAACTTTTGAATCAAAAATGCTTGAATCAAAATTCATATTTTGCATAATTTATCTAAAAGATGATATAGTTGACTCTAATGAATCTAGAATATTAGATAATTCATTTAGTGTAATACTTAAAGAATTTGAAAAATTTTCATATTTTGTCTTTTCTACTAAAGTTTTTTCTATATATTCGTTCGCTTTATCACCTTTCCATCCTTCCATTTTTAAAATTTCATTAAAAAATAAATCTATATTTTCATTGAATAATCTATATTCTGCTTCAATGTTTTCTATTAATTCATTATATTTAATATTATCAACATTAATTTTTGTCATTTGACGCACTCCCACTTTTTGCTAAATCATATAGATATAGATAGTAATCTATAGAAGCTCCTATACTAGATATTTGTCCATTTATTTCTGAAAAAATACTATTCGTATTACTTATAATATTTTTTATATCATTTTTTACTTTATTTAATTCAACATTTTTGGCAATCTGAGAATTAATTGTAAAAGATTCATTAAGACCATTATTTACTTCTTCTATTTCACTGATAATTTTTTGTAAATCTTGAATAAAACCACTCAAATTACTAGAAAAATTATAAAATTTTTTTCTTTTTGAGTCTAATGAATTAATCATTTGACTATAATATACTAAACTTGACATAACATTCCTATTATTCCATACGATTTACATTTATTAAATCACCAGCATCAGCAGGTGCTGATTCAACTTCATTTGTTTTAATTGATTCTTGTTTACTTTCATATGCAGCATTAACTTCAACTAATGCTTCTTTAAACTCATCAAAATGTCTTACAATACTATTAATTTGTGTTGCTGTTTCTTCTAAATAAGTTTTTATCGTTGCAATTTGTGCAGAACCATATATTCCATCATTTCCACTTAAATCATATGATTTAATTTTCTGTAACTCTGCTTCTACTCTTGTAGTATAATCTTCTATTGCAGCCTGCATATTTCCTACTTCTTCACCTTTTATTGCTCTTATATCCATTTTGTTTATCTCCTTTCTTTATTAACTTATAAGCCCTGCTTGGAAAGATGTCCATTCTGTTATTAAATCATTTTTTTGATTCTCAACTGCTGTTTTATATTCATCTATTTTATTACAAACATCTTCAGCATGTGCATGAAATAATTCTAAATATACATCGCGATCAGTACCACTCCAGCCTGCTGTCAATGCTTCATCTACTTTAGCATAATCTCTTATTGTTTCTTTTGTTTTCTCAATTTGTGCTACAAATTGATCAAAAGCTTCATTAACAGCACTTTCTGTTATACCAGCAGTCCATTCAGATGATCCACCACCACCAAATAATTGAATATTTAATTTAATGTCTGACATTTATTGTTTCACCTCCTTTATCTGTTTCAACTTCTTTTAAAGTTATAGATGAATCTTGTTCTTTAAATGCAATTACTACATTTTTAAAATCTTCAATGAAACTTTCTAAATTTTCTAATAATAAATCAAATTGAATATCAAATTGTGATAATTTATTTTTTATTGAATCACCTATTTCACCTTCAATGCAACTTGATATTTTAGAAAATAATTCTCTTTCATTGTTTAAATTGTTTGATATATTATCTCTATATTTTTGTAAATTTAATATTGTAGTATTTAATAAATTTTCATTTATAGTAATATCATCCATATTTTTATCACCTATAATCCTTAATATCATTTTAGCATATATATATATATATTATCAAGGCAAATAACATGAGTTTTACTTTTTATTTACAATAGAAATTAAAAAAAGAAATATCTATATTTTTATACTTTTAAGATATTCCTTCTTATCATTACTTAGTCTATAACTTTCAATTGCTTTTTGAATTGATTTATTATGAGTAAATTTATCTAACTTTTTATTTTCAAATATATTAATTGTTTCATCCCAATGTTTTATTAATGCAAAACTAAAATACCATGCTACTGCCATTTTTACATAATAATCATCATTTTTAATAGATATAATTAATTCATTTATGTTTGAATCATATCCACTATCTAAATAAAAGTTTATTAATGTAACAAGAGCAAATCTTATTTTATAAGTTTCTTCACTTTTTATCCACATTTTTATATAATCGTATACTTTTTTTAAGTCTTTTTTAAAAATTTGTGGTTTAATTACATCACATACTTCCCAATTATCAACATATAATAAAAATTTATCTAATTCTAATAAAGTTTCATCTAAATTATTATTTAAAGATATTAAAATACCATGTAAAATATTTTCTTCTAAATATTTATGAGGAAGTTTATTTAAAAATAACTTATAGTCACTATCTTTAATAAATTCTTTTGCAAGTTTTCTTATAATTGGAATTTTAACTCCTATTATCAGGTCTTTATTAATATTTGGTATTAATTTTGAATTAAAATCTCTAAATTTTATGTCTTGATATTCAAACAATTTATTAACAATTTTATTCATAATTGACCCACCAATTTAATTTTAACATTAATAATAATTTTGTAAAATAAATAACCACGTCTAAAGGCGTGGTTTTCACATGGCCTATAAGGCCCTAACACCTACATACCCACAAATGAAG
>CANRJN010000031.1 GCA_947630945.1 uncultured Bacilli bacterium
TTTTAAAATTTTTATATTATTTAAAAAAAAGAACTGTCGAAAAATTAATTATTTAACTTTTTCGACAGCCCCTTTTTCTATATAATAATTATAAAACTATTAAAATAGATAATATTATAAATAATAATAGAAATATAATTATCATTAAAAATAAAATTAATAAATCTTTCTTATTCATAATACCACCTCCTTATTAAAAAAGAAGGTAACACCCAACTATTAGTATGCTTCTATAAAAGTATATCACACTAATTTTAAAATATAAAGTATTACTTTACATTTTTCTTTGAAAAATATTTATATTTATGTTATCATGTATTTATCAAGGATGACTTGAATAAAATAAAAAAAGGAAGCACACCAATATTTCATCGTTGGGTGTTGCCTTTATGGTTTCCACCTAACTTATGTTAGGTGTTTTTCTATTAAAATGATTGTAAACTATTAAAATAGTTAATCTTTAAATTCTATTCTGTCAAACACTAACCTTTATAAAATATTAAAAATGTTATATAATATATTTAGGTGAATGATATGTGGAAATTTATAGTTATACTTACTTGTAAAACAGTAAATAAAATAAGTAAACTTTTAGGACATGAAGGAAGTGTTATTGGTGGACACTACGCGTTAAAACTTGATAAAAATATATTAAGTAAAATTAAAATTTCAAAATATGTTATAGGTATTACAGGATCTAGTGGAAAAAGTTCATCTACTGAACTTATGTATAATATTTTAACTAAAAATAACTATACTGCTATATATAATAAAGAAGGAAGCAATACTATGAATGCTATTACTTCACTGATATTAAATAACTCTACTTTATTTGGAAAATTAAAAAAAGATGTATTACTAATGGAACTAGATGAAGGATTTATGAAATATATTTTTAAATATATAAAGCCAACTCACCTAATGATTACAAATATTACAAGAGATCAACCACCAAGAAATGCACATCCTGAAAAAATATATAATGAAATTAAAAATGCAATTCCAAATGGTACTCATTTAATACTAAATGTTGATGATCCATATGTAAATAGACTTAGAGTTAATCATAAAGGTGGTATAACTACTTATGGGCTTAGTAAAAATGATTATTCAAGAAAAAGTAATTTAAATAATTTAGATGCATCTTACTGCCCTATTTGTAATTCTAAATTAGAGTATGATTTTTATCATTATGGACATATTGGTTCATATCATTGTCCTAAATATCATTTCAATAGAGGAAATCCAGATTATGAAGCAAAAAAAATTGATATTGATAATCAATCAATAGAAATAAATGAAAATAAAATACATTTACCATCAAATTTCTTATATACAGCATACTTTGTAACAGGATGCTATGCGGCAAGTAAATCACTTGGGCTTAGTGATAAAGAGATATTATCAGTATTAAATAGTGATGATATTAAAACTAAAAGACTTAATATATATGACTTTGATAATAGAAAATGGCAAATGTTAGTAAGTAAAAATGAAAATAATTTAAGTTATAAGCAATCTCTTGACTACATTCTTCATCAAAGTGGTGATAAAACCATAATACTTGGATTTGATTCATCATCTAGAAGATATAGAGAAAATGATATATCATGGATTTGGGATATTGATTTTGAAGAATTAAATGATTCATCTATAAAAAATATAATATTAATTGGTAAGTTTTGTTATGATATGAGACTTAGATTTGAATATGCAGGTATTGATAAAAATAAATTAATTTTAGTTGAAGATTTATCAAATCTATCCTCAATATTAAAAGAAAAAACTCATGGTAAAATATATTCAATGGTATGTTTTGATAAAGAAATTGAACTTAAAAAAATTATAAAGGAGGAAAATGATGATTAATGTTTTACATTTATATTATGATTTATTAAACCTTTATGGAGAAAACGCTAATACAAGAGCAATTAAACATAATTTAGAACTAAATAAAATTAGAGTTAATGTTGATTTAAAAAGTTTAAATGACAAAATTGATTTTGAAAAATATGATATTATTTATATTGGTAGTGGTAGTGAAGAAAATCTATTTATTGCACTAGATGATTTATTAAAAAGAAAAAATGAAATAAAAAAATATATTGAAGATAATAAATATTTATTACTTACAGGTAATTCAATAGATTTGTTTGGTAAATACATTTTAAATAATGATGATAATAAAATTGTTGCTTTAAATATATTTGATTATCATACAGAATTAATAAATGAAAAAACATTTCATAATGCATCTGTTAATAGAATTGTTGGTGAAGTAATTGGAAATACTAAACTTATTAAAAATAAAATAATAGGTTTTGAAAATAGATGTGATTTAAATTTCAATATTAAAGATTATTTATTTGAAGTTGATAATAAATTTTCAAATGACCTTACTAATAATCAAGAAGGATTTATATATAAGAATGTGTATGCTACTCATTTAATTGGTCCTCTACTTATTAGAAATCCATATTTTACTGATTATTTATTAAGTAAATTATGTAAAGATAATAATTTAAAATATAAAAATGTAGATGAATTATCAATTAAAGCATATGAAAAATATTTAGAAAATTTTGATAATGAAAAAGAATAATTAAATATTTAACTAATTATTCTTTTTATATGTAAATTAATAACCTAATTTATCAATAAATTCTTTTACTTCATCTTTATTTGAAATATTAACTTTTAAATATATTAATGTTTTATCTACTCTACTTGTATACATATAGTCACTATCTGTTGATAATGAATATGTATTATAATTCATTGCATTAGTTGTTGATTCTGAATACTTAGATGACTTTAAAAATTCAAAATTTGTTTTATTTATATTAAACATCTTTTTAGAAGATTCTGTATCTTTAAATTCATAAAATTCAATTTGATATCCATTAGTGCTTAATGCAAGAGTTGACTTTATTACCCCTACTTCATTACTAAATTCATTAGTGTTATCTTGAATAGTATAATTAAAGGAAGTTGCATTAGTGATAAAATTATCTGTATCAATAGGTGTCTTTTTTAAGCATCCACTAAGACTAAATAACATAATCATTAATAATAAAATTGATAATACTTTTCTTTTCATAATTTTTATTCCTTAATTAATTTTCAATTTATTAATTATTCTAGTAAAGAATTTTGCTTTACCTATTTTTTCACCATATTTAACAATAGTTTCAATATTTTCATTAGAATTTTTTAAAATATCATCATCAATATTTAATACATTCTTTTTAACAAGTAAAACTATTGTAGAACCACCAAATTCAAAATAACCTTTTTCTTCACCTTTTTTAAATTTATATTCTTCATGATTATTTTTAATTCTGCCAATACATAAAGCACCTACTTCAACTTCTATTACTTTACCAAAATTATTTGTATTTAAAATTGTATATTCACGAGCATTAGTTTTAAAAAAATTATAATGATTTAATGATATTGGTTGTACTGTATGATAAACACCTTTTATTTTATAATTTTTTCCTTTTGTACCACTATCTATATAACAATATCTATGATAATTATCAGTTGTAAGTCTAAAAACTAATGCATAACCATCTTTATATTCATTAATAATATTATCATCTATTAAAGTATCAATACTATAATAAGAATTTTTAATATTAAGTGTTAAATCATCAGTAATTTTATATACTAAAAGTTTACTATCACATGGAGATATAAATATATCTTTTCTTGCATTAATAGGTCTTTTAGAACTAATAACTTTTCTTGTAAAAAAATCATTATATGAATTATAATTTTTATCTTCATATTCAAATGTATTAATATCATTTTTATCAACAAACTTTTTAATTCTATGTTTAGATAAACTACTATTCATATAAATTGCTACTAAATTTGATATAGGTGCAGTTATAATAATTCTTAAAATAATTCTTCCAATTAAAGTATTATATAAAAAATTAAGAGTTTTTGAGGACTCTGTAATTATATTTTGTTCACTATTTCTTTCTCTTGCTATATATTTCATAAGAACTTTTTAACAGTGATAATTAATATTATCTCTATTACTCCTATTAAAATTAATAAAATCATTGTTTTATTTTGAGGTTTCTTTATTTTTATTTTACTTATCATTAAAATTCCAACTATTAATAATGCAAGTCCATAAACTAATACAAAATATTTTCCTAATAGTTTTTTAAAAATATAAATAAATGGAAATATTAATGCAGATGAGGTTGTTGGAAGTCCTACAAATTCTTTTACAGGTTTACTACTATTTCTCATTATTTCAAGTACATTAAAATATGCAAGTCTAATTAGTGCTGAAAGTGGAAAAAATATAAGTACTAAACACCATAAAAAAGATTTCATTCCAATATTAAAACCTATTATAGATGGTAAAACACCAAAACAAACTAAATCTGATAAACTATCAAGTTGTATTCCATAATGTTTTTCTTCAATCGTTCTTTTCTTTTTAGTTCTTGCCACTCTTCCATCAAACATATCACAAAGACCTGAAAACATAAGACAAAGTATTGCATAAAATATATGTCCTGTATTTGCTAGTATTATTCCAAGTACTCCTGATGAAAATCCTAAATATGTAAGTAAAACTGTATAATCATAAAATCCGATCATTTCACACCTCTTTCTAATTATACTAATAAATTTTTTAAAAATCAAATTAGCATATTATTTTATTAATATATGGAATCTTTTTTAATATAGCAATACATATTATAGATAAAAATAATATAATAAGACTTAAAAATGGTATCATATAAATTGGACTATAATTTATTATTATATAATGTTCCATTATTTTGTTTAAAAAAACCATATGTATTAAATATATTCCAAATGTTAAATTAGAAAAATATTTAATTATTTTTTCATGCTTTATATTATAATTTTTATTTATAATTAATAAAAATATACATGTTGCCGCTATAATTGTAAAAATACTTTTATACCATAGCATAGCATCATAATATCTATTTAATTTTATAGAACTATATAATGTGAGTGAAAAAGTTATTAATGAAGATAATATGTATATTAATATTAGCGTTTTATTTTTTATTTTTATTTCATTATTTTCAATTCTTTTATAAAGTATATGACCTAATATAAAATATCCTAAATAATATGTTGCTTGTATAATTGGAATTGGATATTCAATATTTACTTCTATATTAGCAATATAACTTATTAATGGTTCATATATAACCCCTAATCCTGAAAATATAGACCATAATATTATAAATAAATTTTCAATTTCATGAGACATATTTTTACACATGTTTTGAATAAAAGGAAGTGCTATATAAAGACCAATAATTGCATACATAAACCATAAATGTCTTTGAGTACTTCTTGCATTAAACAAAGATATAAATAATGTCTTTAATTCAAAAGTTTCATTTAATATAGAATAAACTATACTCCATATAATTAATATAACTATAAATTTAATAATTCTAGTAAAATATTTTTTTCTATCATATTTTTCATTTATTAATAGCGCGCCACTAATCATAAAGAATAATGGAACACATACTCTAGAAAATGAATTAAAAAATAATACAATTGTATATTTAGATAAAGATATTCTTGAAAAATTTACTAAATATAAATTAGATATATGAATTAAAACAACTAAAATTATTAATATTATTCTAAGTAAATCTATCTTATAATTTCTTTCCATATTATTCACCACTAAATCTAATTACTTTACAATTATATTTATAATTTTATGTATAGATAGTATCAATATAATCATAAACAATGTACTTTTTAATTATACTAATAAATTTTTTAAAAATCAAACATCTTAAATTTATACCTTTATTTATATTTTTACATATTCTTATTAACTAAAAAATAACTCTTTTTTTTGAGTTATTTATTATTATATTTTTTAATATATTTTGTTTCATTTTGATCTTTTATATTTTCAATTTTATCTATATTCTCATAATTAGATATATTCTTTTTTATAATAATTGCTTCACGAGATAATCTTTTATATTCTAATTTTAATTTATTAATTAATTCTAATTTTTCACTAGCAATATCTTTATTTTCAGTTGTAGTTATTTCTTTTTCTAAATTATCTATTTTTTCTTGATCTAATAGAAGTTCATTATATTTATCCAAAAATTCAAATTTTAAAAAATATATTTTTATTTTTTCTTGATCTTCTGCTGTTATTTTAAAATCATTTACTTTATTTAATAATTTATTATTTGATAAATAATATTTAATTAGTTCATCTTCACTTTTAAATTTTATTATTTCTCTTTGATAAAATAATTCTAATGCTGCTTTAACTAAATTTTTTTGTGTTTTAAAATCATATTTATTATTGTCTAGTGTAGAATTTATAATTTTTATATCATCATTTTCAAGTGTATATTCAATTATTCCATCTATATTTTCAAAACTTACTCTAAATATCGGATTTTTACTAATTTTCTCATTACTTTTTATACAAATTTTAAATGCATTTAACAAAGTAGGTTTTTTAGAATATTCATCTATTTCTTCTTTTGTCATTTTCTTTAACATATTCTCACTTTTAAACATATCAAATAAAATACCTTTATCATTTATTATTAATGCTGAAAAACTAAGCATCGCTAAAATATTTAAAAATGGAACTAATAAAATTAAATATGATGATAACAAATTATCATTATTCAAATCATCTGCTTTATTTGTTTTATTAAAAGTTATTCTATATCCTTCTTCTACTATATCTTTTACTCCTCTTAATATAGAAACAATAAACATAAAATTAGAAAGTACTACTGAACTTAACCAAAATAATCCAAATGACATATAAATTCCCCCTTACTCTTTTTAATATTTTTATTTTGTTAATTTAATTTGATTGTTTAAATTATCAAATATTTCTTTTAATTCTTCTTTTCTATAATGTTCTATTTCTAAATTTATATTATTTTCTTCTAAAAATTCTTTCATAGTTTTTTTAGTTAATACATAATCACAAAATTTTCTATCTGTTGATACATCTATTAATTTAACTATTTCATCTGTAAATAAATCTCTACTCCATACGTAAAATTCTTTTATTTCATCATCACATACATGTTTTACACCATTATTATCTTCTGTTATATAAATATAATCAATATTATAGAATTTTTGAAGTTCGTTCATAATTTTACATTCTAATTTAGATAATTTTTTCTTTTTATCCTCATTCTTTTCTTTTTCTATATCCCACATATTGTGTTCTAGTAGTGTTAGTAAACCTTCAAAATTAATTTTTTCTAATTCAAAATCCTTCATTTCTAATCCCTTTCTTAGTCTGTATATTATAAATCAGTTTTTAGAATAAATCAATAAAAAAATAATTAAACTTTAAGTTAATCACTTATTTTCTTTATTAATTCTTTTTCTTTTGATAGTTCTTGCTCTATTAGTTTATTTAATTTTACTAACATACATATTTTAAAATTTTTAACATTAGATTTTAAATTATTAATTTTGTTATAGAATTTAATAGTTTCAATTCTTTCAATTAATAAACAATATTCATCATGTATTTTATTTATTTTATTAATTATCTTTACTCCATCCATATATTTATAATTTTCATCATTTCTTACTAATTTAAGTTCATATTCAAGTTCACTAAGTTCATTTAATACTTCATCTTTTCTTTCTTCTAATACACTTAAATCATTTATTTTTTTGATATAATCATACTCTTTCATATAAATATTATATGAAAAAAAGTAAAAAACTCTACTTACCTTCTAATGTTTTAAGCATTTTTTTACTTTTCATATATATACCAGAGTATTCTTCATAGTATTCATTTATTATATCATCTATTACATCACTTACTTTTTTATCTATATCTAAATTTGATATTTTTGATATATCTACATAATAATATAATCTTAACATTTTAAGAACTTTTTCATCTATAATAATTTCATTTGTTCTACAATTTTGACAAATATAGCCACCTTTTGATAATGATAAAGTAACTACTTTTGTACTTCCACATTTAACACAAGAATCTAAATTTAAATCTATTCCTAAATATTCTAAATATTGAAGTTCTAATATATTTGTAATAATTTTAGCATCCATTCCCTCTTCTATTTTAAGAATAGCACTTTCCATTAAATTATAAACTTCATTATTTTCTGATTGTTTATATACATTAATTGCAAGATCACAAATATATGTTAAATAACTTACCTTTAAAATATCACTTTTAATATTGATAAAATAATTTTTAATATCACCATCTATTAGTGTTGATAAACCATTTTCATTATAATACATATGAAAAGTACCATAAGCAAATCTTTCACTAGGAAGTCTTAACTTACTACTCATTTTCTTACATCCTTTTGATACAGCACCAATTATACCCATATCTTTTGTAAATATATTGATAATTTTGCTATTTTCCCTAAAGGGTGTATTACTAACAACTATTCCATCAACACTAATTATCTTCATCTTTTAACTAAAAGCATAAAGATAACTATTGCTTCTTTATGCTTATTTTCCTTTCTTATATTCTAAATAATATTCTATTTTACCTGTTTCTTTAAATTTATTCCAAGCCTCTTTTTTATTCATAATCTCTCCTTACAATATTATATTGCAGGATTTTTAAAAAAATTATTCATTATTTACTAAATAACCTAAATCTTTAATATATTTTTCTTTTTCTCTCCATTTTCTAATTGTTTTACAATATAGTTCTAAATATACTTTTTTACCAAGTAATTTTTCCATATCTATTCTTGCTTCATATCCAATTGTTTTAATCATATTTCCATTATGACCTACTATTATTTTTTTAAGTGAATCTCTATCTACAATAATATCAACGTTTACTCTTATTATATTATTTTTTTCTTCATATCCTATTAGTTTACATGATATTGAATGTGGTACTTCATCATTTGTATGAATAAATATTTTTTCACGTACTATTTCAGATAATCTAAAATCCATTTCAGCGGTTGTTACTTCTCCATCCATAAAGTATCTTACATTATCTGGTAAGTATTTTTTTAATACTTCTATAAGTTTATTTACATTATCATTTTTAAGAGCAGATAATGGTATTATTTCTGCAAATTCATATAGATTTTTATATTCATCTATTTTAAGTAAAATCTCTTCATCTGTTAATTTATCTATTTTATTTAATATTAGAAATACAGGTTTATCAAGACCTACTAATTTATCTAATATGAATTTATCTCCTTTTCCATATGGAACACTAGCATCAACTATTAATAAAATTATATCAACATCATTAATTGAATAGTATGCTTGTCCATTTAATACATTACCAAGTTTATCTACGGGTTTGTGGATACCTGGTGTATCTACAAATACTATTTGTGTATCTTCTTCATTATATATTCCTTGTATTAAATTTCTAGTAGTACCTGCTTTTGGTGAAATAATTGATACTTTTTCTTGCAATATTACATTTAATAATGTACTTTTACCTGTATTTGGTCTTCCAATTAATGTTACAAATCCACTTTTCATACTAAGTCCTCCTTAGTAAATGTAGTATTCATTAATTTATCAAATGTTAAAACTTGCATTTTACCACTTTTAGTCATTATATTAAATATTACATTTTTATCAAAAAATTCTAAAAATGTTTGTTTACAAATATTACATGGATAGCAGATTTCATCACTACTTGTCATTAAATATAATGCTTTAAATTCTCTTTCACCATGACTTATTGCATTGTTAATAGCATTTCTCTCAGCACATATAGTTCCACCGAAAGATGCATTTTCTATATTAACACCTTCATAAAAGTTTCCACTTTTACATTCAACTATACATGCAAAATGCATATTTGAGTATGGTGCATAACTATTATCTAATAATTTAATTAATTTGTCTTTCATTTACTACTCCTTAAAAAAATATATTTATTATCTTTGGTAAAAAAATTATAATTCCTACTATTACTGCTACTATCGCAAAAATAAATACAGCAGCAGCAGATGTATCTTTTGCTACCTTTGCAAGTGGATGATAATCTTCTGTTACAAGATCTACTACTGCTTCTATTGCAGTGTTTATAAGTTCACATGAAATTACAAGTCCAATAGTTAAAACCAAAATTGCCCATTCCATTGTAGATACTCTAAATATAAATCCAAAAATTATTACTAATAAAGCAACTCCAACATCGACTACTAAATTTTGTTCATTTTTATAAGCATATTTTAGTCCTTTAATTGGATATGTAAAACTATTTAAAAATTTTTTAATTCCTTTTTGACGTTTTCTTTCATCTCTTGATATCATATTCATTTAATATTTCCTCCTCAAGAGCCCTCATTACTTTTTTATCTTCTTCATTCATATGATCATATCCAAGTAAATGTAAAAGTCCGTGTACTGCTAGATAACAAAACTCTCGTCTTACACTATGACCATAATCACTTGCTTGACTTTTGCATCTTTCATAAGAAATATATATTTCACCTAAGAATCTAATATCATCATATTCTACATCATTTACTTCTTCAAATGCAAAAGAGATAACATCAGTAACTGCATCTTTATTTCTATACTCTCTATTAATTTCTCTTATTTTTTCATTATCAACTATTACTATATTTAATAATGGGTTTTTGATATTTAAATGTTTACAAGCAAATTTAATAACTCTGTCAATTTCACTTGTATCTATTTTTTCATTTGTTGTATTAAATATATAATCTTGCATAAACTTCTCCTATAAAATTTTAACTACATATATTATTCCAAGTACTATTAAAGTAATACTAAGGACATTATAAATCCAATCTTTTCTTAAAAATTTAGGTAAATGATTTTTAATAGCAGAAAGTCCTATATAAAGTAAAAATCCTATTATCCCACCTACTACATTTAATAATATGTCATCTACATCAAAACTTCTTCCAATAAACCTTTGTGTAACTTCTATAACTAAACTTGATAAAAATGATACGAGTGTTATAGTACCTAAATCTTTAATTTTACAATAACTTGTTACGAAGTATCCAAATGGTATAAATAGAATTATATTTCCAAGTACTTGTCTATAAAATCCTTCTGTTCCAGGATCATATCTTAATATTTCACGAAATGGTATAAAATTAGTGCCACCATACGCGACCATATCTTGACTAGTTACAAGTTGGAATAAAATAAGCAAATAAACTACAAAGCATAATCCAAATAACTCTTCATGTATACATATTTTGCTTCTATCACTTTTAAAATATAAGGTTACTCTCATAATTAAAAGAATAGTTACAACAATAACTAATGTTGGTAATGACATACGAATTACTTCTTTAATTGCTGACTCCATATTACTCTCCTAATAATCATAGTCCCCCATTGTTGTAATTTCTGGTACAAATTCTTCAACATTTGTATTTACTGCTATATTCTCATATACTTTGAAGAATACTTCTAAATATATTTTACTACTATTTACTTCTTTTTTCAAAACTTTTTTAGAAATTATATATTCATCTTTATTAAGTCTTTTTAATATTTGTTTTTCACTTTCTTTTAATGCCTTTTCATATGCTTCTTTTTCCCCAATATTATACTCTTTATAATTGTATACTTGTTTTTCTTCTTTATATAATTTAAAGAATAGATATGGCTTATCTAGTATTAGTTTTTTAGTATTTAGTGTTTTATTGCTATCATATTTTCCAATTAATGTAAATTCAGTCCCAAAGATATCTAAATAATAGTGGTTTATTGTTTTACCGGTTGGTTCGTATTCTATATAATTAAATGGTACATTAATATTTACAAAATACCATGTTTCTGCATATACTTCTCCTGATGATTTAACTTGCGCTATTAATTCATTATTTTTAATTACATTACCACTTATTATGGTGTCTCCTTTTTTAACATATTCGTTTATTTCTTTCATTTTAACTCCACTTGATACTGTGATATGTTTAATTAAGCCATCTTTTTCTGCAATGATGCTACTAGGAGTTGCATCTATATTATTTTCTTTGTTAATAACTCTTCTTGTTAAATCTATTTCATATATACAACCTTTATCATTTATTTCTATCCATTCAAGTATATCTTCATTTTCTGAAAGTATTTTTTCTTTAATTTTTGTAAGAGATTTAAAATTCTTTTTCTTTTTATATATACTAATTCCATTTTTATTTAAACTTTCTAATATTCTAGTTTTAACTTCTTCATCATTTGTTTTTATTTCTATTTTAAATATTGTATTTGTAAGTAAATATAAAATAATTAATGATATTAAAAAACTAATAAGTAAATATTTATTATTTAATATTATATTTTTAATATTTCTTTTACCATAATATTTTATTATTTTAGTTTTATATCTTCTACTTATTTTTTTATATTCATTATAATCAGTAATAAGATAAAAACAATCATTATTTTTTTCTAATGACTCATATTTTATTTTGTTATATATTAAATAATTTATGAATTTAAGAGAACTTTCATATACAATTATTTTTACATTATTGTTATTTATCATCAAATTCAATTCCTTTAATAAAACCTTTTATTATTAATTCATATTGATCTAATGCTGTTATTAATAATGATTCACCATTTATAATTAATTTGTTTTGTTCTAATAATATTGATATTTTATTATTAGATATATCAATTATGTTAATGTAATTTTTAATATGTAGAAAATTCTTTTGAATTAATATTTCATAATTATTATTTTTAATATTTATCATATTAAAGTTTATGACATAATAATAAAAATATAAGAAAAAAGAGTAAATTTTATATTTCTTAATTTTACTCTTTTTATTTTTTTAATTTTTAAAATCTAGTCCAACCTGATGGACATACAGATTGATTATATACTTCACATCTACCATTAATAGTTGTTCCTGAACTACATCCTGTCCAATATCCTAAATATTGATAACAATATCCTCCGGCTCCGCCACATCCACTTCCAGTAGCAATATAACATCCAGGTTGAGCACCATAATATGTATCACCAACACAAGCATTATAAGCATGATAACAATTTGTTAATTTTACACTACAACTTCCTTCATTTCCATATGCATCTTTTACAAATCCATAATATGTATCTACATTGTTAGAAGGTAATGATGTCACACTATTAAATTCTTTTGTTCCAGTTGTGTTCATTCCAAATGCTGTAACTCCTACATTATCGGATTTTACATCAAATACTACTGTACTACCTGATGTTTTTAATGAACATCTAGGAGGTTCACCATCTATTGCTACATCATCTTTACTATTTCTAATAACTACTATTCCTGAACCACCAGGACCTGCATTAGCACCGGCTCCGCCTCCTGTATTAGCAGTACCACCTTTTCCAACTGCTCCGCCTCCTCCGGCACCTTCTGTACCGCTATTTTCCCATCCGTCGCCTCCGCCAGAGTATACACGTGCTGTAGTGATTTCAACATATGCACTTCCATTCCAAATAAAGTCTTTATACCAGTATGTACCAGTTGTCATAACTGAATAAATTGCTCCTTCAATAGGTGTCAAAGGTTCACCACCAGCATTATATGAAAGCCAATCTTTTGCTAATGCAGTAGTCCCTACTATATATGTCTTTGTAACAAGGGCTTCAAACTCTCTTGTAGTTGTTCCTTGTCCTTTTCCTCCAGCAGTTGCGCCATCTGATCCACCTCCGGTAGATCCCCATCTTCCAGCGCCTCCAGAGCCACCATTTCCTCCACCCCATGATGATTCTCCATAACCACCGATACCTCCAGATGCAGAAACTCCAAATGCTGTAGTAGTACCACCAGTACCAGCATTACCAATGACTTCATTTCCACGATATATAAATGATCCACCGGCTGCTCCTCCGCCTCCAATTACTATTGGATAACTTTTACTTGCTTCAGCAACTAAATCATATTGTGTTTTTGTATATCCGCCTCCGCCTCCAGCACCCCATCTACTTCCGCCTCCGCCTCCACCTACTAAGAATACATCTATATCAATATTTTTTGATACTGTTAATGTTCCATTTGATAAGAATTTTATTCTCCAATCTGCTCCGCCATCATCTAATACTTGACAATTTCCTGTATAACTTAATACTTTTCCATCTGTTAATGTACAACCACTTCCACAACATACATTGGCACTTGTTAATTTTACTAATGAACATGTTGCTGATCCTGCTGTACTATACGTACCTGCTGCACATGTACTACATGATGTTGCTCCTGCTGCTGCATATTGTCCTGCTGCACATTGTGTCCATTTTGCATATAAAATTGTTGAATTATCTGCTATATCAGATGTATGTGTGCTTGTTCCACTTGCATTATAGTATTGAGTTCCTCCTCCATTTTGAGATGCAAAGTATCCTCCAAATACATATCCTGCTCTTTTTGGAACTGTTATATTTGGCATTGCACTTCCATATGTTACTTTTACTGATGTAGTTCCACCTGCTCCTAATTGTTGATCTAATACTATTGTATATTGATTTGCTGTACAAGCACTTGATCCTGCTACACTTCCATATCCTGTACTACATGCTTCACATGCTGTTGCTTCTTTTGATCCTTGATTTTTATTAAATGTTCCGGCTGCACACGCTGTTTTATTTGATCCTCCTGTACAATAATTTCCTACTGGACATGTTGTACAATTTGAATTTCCTTCTGTTGTATTATAAGTTCCGGCTGCACATGATGTACATGTATATGTTTCTGTTTGATTTATTGTTTTTCCTTCTGAATATGTTCCGGCTGAACAATTTACTGCTCCTGTTCCTGCTGTCTTTACTTGTTTTCCGGCTGGTATTGTCATTGTACAACTTGTGGCTGCTGTTCCACTTCCTGAGGCTACTGTATATCCTGTTGCACATTCTGTACAACTACCTGATCCGGCTACTGCATATTTATTTGCTCCACATACTTCATTGTTTGTTCCTCCTGTACATGAGTGTCCGGCTGGACATGTTGCACATGCTGTATCTTTTGATGTTTGTCCTTCTTTAGTTCCATATGTTCCGGCTGGACATTTTGTACAATCATCTGCTGTTTTTGCACCAGTATTATCTTTATATGTTCCGGCTGGACATGCTACTTTTTCATTTCCACCTGGACAATAATATCCGGCTGGACATGCACCACATGTTGATTCTCCAGGTCCTGCATAAGTTCCAGCAGTACATGAAATCCAATTTACTTTTAATACTACAGTACAATTTCCTGCATCAATATTACAAAATTCATTTAAAGCATAATCTGTATTTTGATTAAATGTTTTATTTGCTTGTGTACATCCACTTTCACATATCCATTCTTTTCCATAAATTGCAATACTTCCTTCTTTAGTTAAAAACATATAATTTCCATTATTCCAATCTGCTGGATTTATTGTTTTTCCATATTCTGCTGTATGAAATTCTGATGTACTTGAACTACCTATTGTTCTTGTTATTAATCCTGTACTATCTTGAGTCCAAGTATATGAATAATTACTATCACTTGTATTACTCTTTATTGATCCACCATTAGTCTTATATTTAATTGTTAACTTATTTATTTTACAAACACTAGTTTTTCCATATTGTACTTTATGTGCTGAAGATGAATAACCTGTATCACATGCAGTTGCACTTGAATCATTTTCTTTTTTTACATAATGATTTTGTGCTACATTCATATAACAATCTGTTATTACATTACCTTTTCCTGCTTCTACTGTATATCCACTAGGACATGCTTTACATAACGCTGTTTGTGCATCTGTATATGTTCCTTCTTTACATGTTGTATAATGTGCATATAATATATGATCATTTGCTGTTTGTACTATTGTATCACTACTTATTTTTTCTCCACCTTCTGCTTGTGTATACCAACCTGCAAACTCAGAACCATTTTTTATTGCTATTGGTAATTGTCCATATTCTTTATCATATGTTACCATCATTGTCTCTTGTGATACACTTCCACCATTTGCATTAAATGTTACTTTATATTTATTGGCTTCCCATATACCTTCTAATGTTGTATCATCTATTATTGAATTAGTTGTATTTTTATCTATTTCTCCAGTTGCATTTATTATTTTTATTTTATTTCCACTTCTATCTATATAATTATATCCTTTAAATGTATATCCTTTTTTTGTAGGTAATTTTGTTAATTTTTTTATTACTGCTTGGCCTTCTGCATCTTTATAAAAACCTTCATCATATCTTGAATAAATAACATTTGGTTCTGCTTCTTCTCCTTCTTTTCCTACTTGTATTCTATATATTCCTATTCCAAATATTATATTACATGATAAATCTCTATTTACTCTATGTATTGATGCCTCATGTGTTGAATTATTATATCCTTCTAAATATATTCCACAATCACTTGTTATATATCTGTATCCTTCTCTTGGTGTTGCTTTTACTATTAATGTTCCATCTCTATTTATATAACCATCCACACTTGTTTTATCGTCTTTATCATCTTTTATTTTATAATATTCTACTGTTCCATTTTCAGCATTAATTATTACTCTATATAATGGATCAAATATCCATGGATCTTTTATTGTACCTTCACCTGTTATTTTTACATTACTTAATATATATTCTGTTGTTTTATTTCTATATATTTCTTCTTTATCTTTTTCTTCTGTTTCTCCTATTACATAATATTTATTATTTTTTTCTGTTAAACTCCAATATTTTATACCATCAAATAAATAACTATTATTATCTTTTAAAGTAATTTTATATTCATCTTCACTTAAAAAGCCTCCCATTTTAAATAATGGAGATGCTTCTATCTTACCATTTTTAAATCCATAATTTATGGTTTCTTTCTCACCATCTTTTAAATATCTTTTATAGTCATCCTTATAATCACTTGTGTATAAGTATTCATTTGTTTTATTTACTTCATTTGTAAAAGTTTCTGCTTTTACATTTATATCAAATGCCATAAATATTAATAAAAAGACATTAATAATATTTCTTATATTTTTCTTTATTTTCATATTATTCACCTACTATAATAAATAATATCATTTTTTTTGACCTTTTACAAGAAAATTTATATAATT
>CANRJN010000032.1 GCA_947630945.1 uncultured Bacilli bacterium
TAACCACCTTATTATGTATCAATTATATCAAAATTCTTTGCGAAAAAAATTTTAATAAATTTATTCTTTTTTGCTGAGATATGACAAAATAATTGACATATAAATTAAATATGTTTATAATAAAAATCATTCAAAGGAGGATGTGAGAATGAATGATAATTATGTAAGATTTGATTTATATTGGGAAGATCCTATTGATAATATTTTATTACAATCAGGAAAATATATTTTTAGAGATAATAAGTTACAATTATATGGTGCTGGTGTAATATATGATATATTACATTTTGTAACAAATTATAACTTAGCTGATTTAGAATTATTTTTAAGACTTAATGGATTTTGTGCTTTTAGTAATGAAGAAATGATGGATGAATATTCTCATGCTTATACTATACAATTAAATAAAAATAACAACATTGCTCATAGTCATGAAAGAGAAAAAGCAATATATGAAATTAAATCAATATTTGGAAATAATTGTATAGAAAGATATAGAAATTTTAAAATACTTCAATACGAAAAAGAAATAAAAGAATTAAATGAAAAAGTTAATACTTTAAGAGAAGAAGAAGATAAAGTAGATAAGAATTTAATTTTAATATTATAATTTAAATTAAGAAAAGAGGAGAATTATGAAAAAATTATTTAATAATAATCATAATAACCATCAAGTTCATAATAATATGAACCTCTTTTATATAGTTTAAATTAGAAGACATTTATAATTTACATACTTTTTAAAATTATATGTGCACTTCACATATAATTTTTATTTAAAAAAACTATTAAAAATGATAAAATATAAATAATGAAAGGAAAAAGTATTATGAAAACAATACCTAAAACATTATCTGGATTTATGGAATTATATCCACAAGAACAACTAGTGTTTGATAAAATTAAAAATACTATAATAGATACATACAAAAGTTATGGATTTTATCCACTTGATACACCAATTATTGAATACTCTGATGTATTACTTGCAAAAGCAGGAGGAGAAACTGAAAAACAAATATATAGATTTAATAAAGGAGATAATGATTTATCTTTAAGATTTGATTTAACAGTTCCACTTGCAAAATATGTTTCTATGAGAAGTAATGAACTTGTGTTTCCATTTAAAAGATATCAAGTAGGAAAAGTATTTCGTGGTGAAAGACCTCAAAAGGGAAGATTTAGAGAATTTTATCAATGTGATATAGATGTAATTGGAGAAAATGAATTATCTTTAAAATATGACAGTGAAATGATTAATGTAATATATGATATATTTTCTAAATTAGATATTGGCTCTTTTACAATTAAAATCAATAATAGAAAAATATTAAATGGATTTTTTAAATATTTAAATCTTGATAATAAAGTTACTGATATACTTAGAATAATAGATAAAACTGATAAAATTGGAATAGATAATGTAAAAGAAGAATTATCTAAACTTGATATTTCTTATGATAAAATTAATGAAATAATTAGTTTTATGAATATTAGTGGTAATAATGATGAAAAATTAAAAATATTAAAAGAAAAATATAATGATAATGAACTTATAAATACAGGAATTAATGAAATAGAAGAAATAATTAATGATTTAGAAAATAGAAGTATACCAACTAAAAATTATAAAATTGATTTGTCAATCGCAAGAGGACTTGATTATTATACAGGAGTCGTTTATGAAACTGTATTAGATGATTATCCAAATATTGGAAGTGTATGTTCTGGTGGAAGATATGATAACCTAGCAGAATTTTATACAGATAAAAAGTTACCTGGCGTAGGAGTTTCAATTGGACTTACACGATTATTTTCAAAATTATTAGAAGAAAATTTAATTAAAATAGATGAGAGTTCTGCATCTGATATTATAATTGTTCCTTTATGTGATAATTATAAATACATATATGAAATAAATAGTATGCTAAAAAATAAAAATATAAGTGTAAGTATTTGTTATTTAGATAAAGGTATTAAACAAAAAATGAAATACGCAAATAAAATGAAAAACAAGTACATAATATTAATAGGTGAAGATGAAGTTAATAAAAATACAATAATTCTTAAAAATATGATAGATGGAAATCAAATAGAAATAGAAAAAAATGATTTAATAAATATTGATAAGATAATTGAATAAATTTAAGTTAAATGTTAATATTTATTTAGGAGGTTTATTTTATGGTTAATGGAATTAAATATTTAAATGAGGTTTTAGGTAATTATTTACAATATAATGTTAAGACTAATATTAATTTATCTAAAAGTGTTAGATCTGAATTAGATAAGGAATCAAGTGAAGTTCTTATTTGGCAAAATAGAAATGATAATTTAATTTGCATATCTTCAAAAGAAAAATATTATGAATTTTTAAATAATGAAATATGCAGATATAGAGGTATAGAATGTAAAGGTTATAAATTACCTGTAATATTATTTAAAATAGAAGATAAAGAAAAAATAGAACAAATATTAGATGCCTTAAATGAAGAAGATTATCTAACTAGACTTACAAATTTAATTAATGTATTAGATAATCAAAAAGTTTTAAAACGTAAATAATTGACAAAAATATATACAATAAGTATAATTTAATAAAGCAAAGAAGTGGAGAAGTAATATACATTTTTCTTTAAAGAGAGTTAGTGGATGGTGCAAACTAATAAGATATGTATATGAATAACACCACAGAGTAGAATATTGAAATTAGTAAATATTCTCGGGGACTTTCCCGTTATAAAAAATTAAGAAAAATAAAAGGATGGTACCGTCTTAATGACTCCTTAGCCATTCTTTTTTTATTTTAAAAGGAGAAGAAGAAAAATGGATATTAAAGATTTATTTGAGTTTATTGAAAATTATGAAAACAAAGAAGTTGTATTAGAAGGATGGGTTAGAAATAATAGAAATCAATCTAACTTTGGTTTTATTGATTTTAATGATGGAACTTATTTTAAAAATTTACAATTAGTTTATGATAAAGATTTAAAAGATTTTGATAAAATTAGCAAAATAAGAGTAGGTTCTGCTTTAAGAGTTAAGGGTACAATTATTAAATCTGTTGGTAGTAATCAAAGTCATGAAATGAAAGTAAGTAGTGTAGAAGTTTTAGGTGATTCTAGTGAAGACTATCCAATTCAACCAAAAAGACATACAAGAGAATTTTTAAGAGAAGTTGCATATTTAAGACCAAGAACAAATTTATTTAATGCAGTATTTAGAGTAAGAAGTGTGGCATCACTTGCAATTCATGAATATTTTCAAAGTCATAATTATGTATATTTTCATAGTCCAATAATAACTGGTGCTGATTGTGAAGGATCTGGACAAATGTTTAAAGTAACTACACTTGATATGAATAATTTACCAAAAGATAAGAGTGGAAAAGTTGATTTTAAAGAAGATCTATTTGGTAAACAAGCATATATTACAGGTTCTGGTCAACTTCATGGTGAAACATTTGCTATGGCATATAAAAAGATATATACATTTGGTCCTACTATGAGAACAGAAAACTCTAATACTAAAACACATGCTAATGAATTTTGGATGATTGAGCCAGAAGTTGCATTTTGTGATTTAGAAGGTATTATGGATATTGAAGAAGAAATGCTTAAATATGTAATTAAATATGTATTAGATAAATGTCCACTTGAAATGGAATTCTTTGATAAATTTGTTGAAAAAGGAATTATTGATAAACTAAATAAAGTAGTAAATAGTAAATTTGTAAGAATTACACATCATGATGCAATTACTTTATTAAAGGATGCAAAAGTTGATTTTGAATTTAAACCTGAATATGGTGAAGATATAGCAAAAGAACATGAAAAATATATAACAGAACATTTTAATGGTCCTGTATTTATAACAGATTGGCCAAAAGATATTAAAGCATTTTATATGAAATTAAATCCTGATAATGAAACCGTTGCAGCAGTTGACTTAGAAGTACCAGGTTCTGGTGAACTTATGGGTGGAAGTCAAAGAGAAGATGATTATGATAAATTAATTAAGAGAATGAAAGAAATGGATATTCCACTTGAAGGACTTACTTGGTATACTAATTTAAGAAGATTTGGTGGATGTTATCATTCAGGATTTGGTCTTGGATTTGAAAGATTAATTATGTATTTAACAGGTGTTGAAAATATAAGAGATGTAATACCATATCCAAGAACTCCAAATAACTGTGATTACTAGGAGGATATTATGAGTAAATTTACAAGTGAAATGATTAATGATTATGCAAATAAATTGTTAATTGGACTTACAAAAGAAGAAGAAAAAATGATTCAAGATGAATTTGATTTAATAGATGAAAATATGGATTTAATTAATAAAATACCAAATATTAAATCAGTGGAACCTCAAAGTTATCCATTTGATATGTGCATGAGTGATGCAAGAAGTGATAGTGATGAATGTGAAGAAATACCAATAGATATATTACTTAGAAACTGTGATAGAGTAGAGGGAAGAGAAATAGAAGTTCCAAAGGTGGTGGGATAATGTTAGAAAAAAGTATTAAAGAATTACATGAAGATTTAGTTCAAAATAAAATTACAAGTGATGAATTAGTAAAAGAAAGTATTAAAGCATGTCATGATATACAAGAAAAAACTAATGCGTTTGTAACTATTATTGATGACGCGAAGGGTGAAAAAGTAACTAATGAATTAGTATCTGGAATACCTTATGGAATAAAAGATATATTCTCTACAAAAGATATTTTATCAACAGGAAGTAGTAATACATTAAAAGATTATGTACCATTTTTTGATGCTACTTGTGTTGCTAATTTGAAAAAGAAAGGTGCAGTAGGTGTTGCTAAAACTGTATTAGATGAACTTGGTATGGGTGGTACTGGTACAACAGGACACACAGGAGTTGTTCATAATCCTTGGGATTTAAATAGAATGACTGCTGGTTCTTCTGCTGGTAGTGCTGCTAGTGTTGCATGTGGAGTGTATCCTTTCGCGTTAGGTAGTGATACAGGAGACTCTATTCGTAAACCTGCTGCATACTGTGGAATAGTTGGATATAAGCCTACATATGGTATGATATCAAGATATGGAATGTTTCCATTTGCAAGTTCCTTAGATACAGTAGGAGTACTATCAAGAAGTGTCGAAGATGCCGCAATTGTAGTAGATGCAATGAAAGGTAAAGATGAAAAAGATATGACTTCTTGGGATTCTAGTGATATTTATTTATATGATTCATTAGATAAAAAAGTTAAAGGTAAAAAACTATTTTATATAAAAGAAGTTTGTGATATAGAAAATTATGATAATCCAAATGAAGAATTAAAAAATCATTTAGAGAACTTTAAAGAAAAACTTAAATTATGTGAAAAATTAGGTATGAGTGTAGAAGGTATAAGTATTGATAAAACATTATTAAATGCACTTCCATCTGTTTATGTTGTAATTTCTTGTGCAGAAGCCACAAGTAATATGTCTAATTTAACAGGTATTATATTTGGTCCAAGAGGGGATGGGGATAATCCTATGGAAATGATTAAAGATCATAGAACAAAAGGATTTAGTCCACTTATTAAAAGAAGATTTGTAATAGGTTCATATGTATTACAAAGTGAAAATCAAGAAAGATATTTCTTAAATGCTAAAAGAGTTAGAAGATTAATTGTTAATAAAATGAATGAATTATTTGAAAAATATGACGCGATGATAGCACCTGTTGGAACAGGGCCTGCTAAGATGCTTAAAGATGATAAAAATGCACTTAGTAAAGATACAACAGTTTTAGAAGAATTATTACAAATAGGAAATTATGGAGGATACCCATCAATTACAATTCCAAACGGTTTTGTAAATAATTTACCGGTTGGTATGAATATAACAGGTAAGGTTAAGGATGATGCAAATGTATTAAATATTGCTTATGCATTAGAAAGTGAAATGAAGTATAAAGGTCAAATAGCAAAGGAGGTAAAATAATGGCATATAAAGCAGTTATTGGACTTGAATTCCACTGTGAAATGAAGTCTCATACAAAAGTTTTCTCAAATGCTATTAATGGATACTCAAAAGTATCAAATGAATATGTATCTCCTATTGATATGGCATTTCCAGGTACGCTACCTATTGTAAATAAAACTTGTATAAGAAAATCTATTGAAATGGCATATATTTTAAATTGTAAAATACCTGAATATATGGAATTTGATAGAAAAAATTACTTTTATCCAGATTTACCAAAAGGATATCAAATAACTCAATTTCATAACCCTGTAGGTACAAATGGAAAAATAGAAATAGATGTTAATGGAACTAAAAAGACTGTATTAATTCATGATATACATTTAGAAGAAGATGCAGCGTCACTTGACCACTACTATGATACATCTACAATAGATTATAATAGAGCAGGAGTTCCACTTTTAGAACTTGTAACTGAACCATGCTTTAATTCCGCAGATGAAGCACTAGCATTTTTAGAACACATTAAAAGTATTTATGAATATACTGATATAAGTGACTGTGACTCTAAAAAAGGTCAAATAAGAGCAGATGTTAATGTATCTATTATGGATGAAAATGATACTCACTTTGGTACAAAAGTAGAAGTTAAGAATGTAAATAGTTTTTCAAATATACGTGAAACTATTGAATATGAAATTAAAAGACAAAGTGAACTTAAAGATGCGGGTAAATATAACGAGGTTGTACAAGAAACAAGAAGATGGGATGATGAGAAAAAAATTACTGTACACATGAGAAGTAAAGCAGATGCTATTGACTATAAATATTTTACAGAACCAAATTTACCTAGATATAAAATTACAAAAGAATTAATTGAAGATATTAAAAAAGATATACCTAATCTTGCATATGAAAGAAAAGAAAAGTATATGAAAGAATATAATTTAAATGATTATGATTCTAGTGTACTTGTTAAAAATAAAAAAGTATCTGATTATTTTGAAGAATGTTTAAATTTAGGTGCAGATGCTAAGAGTGCATGTAATTGGATTACAACAAGAATACTTGCTGAATTAAATAAAAGTGAGGATGCAAATATTGATGATTTATTTATAAGACCTAATATGCTAGCAGAATTAATAAAATTAATAAATGATAAAAAAATAACTAATAATCAAGGTAAAGAAGTATTTGCAAAAATGTTAGAAGAAAATTTAACTCCTAATGAAATCGTTAAAAAATATAATATGGAAGTTATAGAAGATGATAATCTAATAGATAATTTAGTTATGGAAGTAATTAATGAAAATGCAAAAGCAATAGAAGATTATCATAATGGAAGAACAAATATGCTTGATTATTTAGTAGGTCAAGTTATGAAGAAATCAAAAGGTAAAGCAAATCCTGTACAAGCAAAAGAAAAAATGATTGAGAAGATTAAGTAAATTCTTAATCTTTTTGAATATAAAAAAAGTATATGAATATAATTTTAATGATAATGTTTTTAAAAAAATATTGAATTATTATTTTAATAATGGTATCATAATTATATAAGAATAAGGAGGATTACTTTAAAATGGATAGTTTATTAGATTTTTTAGCAGATTATTATATTATTTTTATAGTAATTAGTGGAATTTTATTGTTGGCTTTAATTGGATTTATAGTTACAGGAAAGAAGAAAAAGAAAGAAGGAGTTCAAACTGCTGATCCAATGGCACAACAAATGGCTGCACCAAATTCAGAAACGCCAAGTGCACCAATAGGTGGTGAAATGCCAGCAGAACCTACACCAGCACCAGAAATGAATAGTGCTACTGTAACACCAGAAGTTACTCAACCAACACTTACAGATGTTGCAAATCCTGTTGAAACACCAAATATGCCTGTTGAGCCAATGGCTACAACACCAGATACTACTAGTGTAGTTGAGCCTAATACTGTACCAATGGAACCAATAACTCCATCAAATAGTGATGAGCCAACACTAATAATAGAAGATAAAAGTGCAGTTCCACAAGAAGCAGCAACATTATTTGAAACACCAAATGCAACATCTGAGGAAGTATCAACAACTCCTGTAGAATCACCTGTTGTATCAGAAGTTCAACCAGCACTTAATGATGTTCCTGTTGAATCAAATACATCAGTAGAGCCAATGACACCTATTGAACCAATGACTGAATTAGAAAATAAGGCGCCTGAAAGTGCAATGCCAAGTGCACCAGTGAGTAATGAAGTGCCAGAACAACAAACATCAGAAGTTACACCAACTCCAGCACCAGTCACAGAATCAGCACCAGCACCAGTTGCAGAAACACCAACAACAAGTATATTTGAAAATCAATAAAAAAAGTAATTAGATAAGTAAAAAACTTATCTTTTTTATGCTATATTACTTGATTTATTATAATTATTTTGATAAAATTTATTTATTGAAAGACGAGTAAAATAATTAATATTTTAAAGAGAGTTAGTGGATGGTGAAAACTAATAAATATATTATTTGAATGCTACTTTTAATTATTGAGTTAATCACTCACGTATGATACGTTATATCAAATAAAGTTAAATTTAGGATGGTACCGTCTATATGACTCCTTGTATCATCTTTTTATTTTGAAAGGAAAAATATTTATGAAAACATTAACAAGAAAAGAATTAATTAATATGTATTTTGATTTTTTTGAAAGTAAAGGTCATAAAATAATACCTACTGCAAGTTTAATACCAGAAAATGATGGAACAGTTTTATTTACAACTGCTGGTATGCATCCACTAGTACCATACTTACTAGGTGAAACACATCCAAGTGGTAGAAGACTTACAGATGTACAAAAGTGTATACGAACTAGTGATATTGAAAGCGTAGGAGATAATTCACATTTAACATTCTTTGAAATGCTTGGTAATTGGTCACTAGGAGATTACTTTAAAGAAGAAATGATACCATGGTCTTATGAATTTTTAACAAGTGAAAAATATTTAAATATTCCATCAAGTAAAATTTCAGTATCAGTTTTTGAAGGAAATGAAGATGTAGAAAAAGATAGTGAGTCTGCTAGAATTTGGGAAGAATGTGGATTATCAAAAAGTCAAATATTTTATTTACCTAAAAAGAATAATTGGTGGGAACTTGGAAGTGGTAGTGGACCTTGTGGACCAGATTCTGAAATGTTTTTTGATACAGGAAAAGAAAAATGTAGTGACAAATGTGATCCATCTTGTGATTGCGGAAAATACTTAGAAATATGGAATGATGTATTTATGCAATACAAAGTAGAAAATGGAAAATATACACCACTTGAACATAAAAATGTAGATACAGGAATGGGCGTTGAAAGAACACTTGTTGTATATAATGGCTTAAAATCAGTTTATGATATTGAAATATTTGTACTTTTAAGAAATAAATTAGAAGAATTAACAAATAAAAAATATGAAGAAAATTTAAAAGAATTTAGAGTAATTCTAGATCATATTAGAACTTCCGTATTTATATTAGGTGATGAACATGGTATTTTACCATCTAATGTAGGTGCTGGATATATTTTAAGAAGAATTATTAGAAGAATGATAAGATTTATTAAAAATCTTGGAGTAGAAAAGTCTATTTTAGAAAGTCTTGCTAATATAGTAATTGATTACTATAAAGATGATTATAATGAATTATTAAAAAATAAAGATAAAATTATTAAAGGATTGTTAGATGAAGAAAATAAATTTAATAAGACATTAAATAGTGGAGTTAAAATGTTTAATAAAGTTGTATCTAATTTAAATGGAGATACAATTGATGGAACTACTGCATTTAAATTATTTGATACATTTGGATTCCCTCTTGAATTTACAATTGAAATGGCAGAAGAAAAGAATTTAAAAGTAGATACTGATGGATTTAAACAAAAATTTAAGGAACATCAAGATTTATCAAGAACAGCATCTGCTGGTGAATTTAAAGGAGGACTTTCTGATACTAGTGAAATGAGTACTAAATATCATACACTAGCACATTTAACACTTGCTGCTTTAAAAGAAGTATTTGGAAGTAGTGTGTATCAAAAAGGATGTAATATTACACCAGAAAGATTAAGATTTGATTTTCCACTTGATCATAAAATGACAGAAGAAGAGAAAAAACAAGTAGAAGATATTGTAAATAAATATATTGATGAAGGAATAGATGTAATTAAAGAAGAAATGAGTAAAGAAGATGCAATAAGTAGTGGAGCAGAGGGTACATTTAGTGATAAATATGGAGATACTGTATTTGTATACACAATAGGTAATGTATCAAAAGAAATATGTGGAGGACCTCATGTTAAAAATACTAGTGAACTTACACATATGAAAATAATTAAAGAAGAATCATCTTCCGCAGGAGTTAGAAGAATAAAAGTAGTAATGGAATAAAATATCTAATTAATTTTAGATATTTTATTTGACATAAAAACAATTAAAAATTATAATAAATTATTACAAAGGAGAAATAAATATGTTTGAAAGTTATAATGGTGGAATAGAGAATACAAAAGGAAAAAAATTTAACAATTTAAAAAGAGCACAACAATATCTATATGCAAAAAAAGAAATAGAAGATTATTATGATGTATTACGAAACATTGAATCTTGTGAATGGTTTATAAAAGAAGTTATACCATATTTAATTAAACTTAGAGATGATAATCTATTCAATGATGCAATTGAAAACCTAGCAGATAATCATAATAATAAAATACTTACAGATGAAGAGTTATTAAAAGTAATTGAATCAACTAAAAATTATGATAATAAATATGAACTAATTTTAAATGCATCTCATAATAGTGTTGATGCTAAAAAACTAGTAGTAGGGATAAAAAATAATGATTTTGTAAAAGATTATATACTTAATTTCTTAACAAGTAATCATATATTTTGTGATTTAGGTCATACAAGATATATAAATTTACCAAATAATTTAGATGAATTAATTTATAATTGTTATTTAGAAGAGTTAAGACTTGAATCTATGAAAGAAAAACTTGATTTTATAAAAAATGATTATGGTATAGAATTAGATTTATCAAATACTTTCCCTCATTATGATGTAAGTGATACATTTACTTTAAAGAAAACAAACAATTAATAAGACAAAGAGAATTTAAATATAATATAAAATTCTCTTTTTTCGTGTTATAATTAAAAAGGTATGTAGGTGGTAAGATGAATATTTATGATTTTACATTAGAAGAATTAGAAAGTTTTTTAGTGAGTAATGGATTTAAAAAATTTAATGCTACTCAAATAATAGAATGGATATATGAAAAGAATGTAAAAGACTTTAATTTAATGACAAATTTAAGTAAAAAACTTATTTCATTTTTAAATGAAAAAATATATTTTGAAGATTTAAAAGTAATAAAAGTGGAAAAAAGTACTCTTGCTAATAAATATTTATTAGAATTAAATGATAATAATAAAATAGAATGTGTACTTATGAATCATGATTATGGGTATTCTCTTTGCGTATCTAGTCAAGTAGGATGTAATATGGGATGTGCTTTTTGTGAAAGTGGGCGTCTTAAAAAAGTAAGGGATCTAAAATTAAGCGAACTTGTGGGTCAAGTTTTATGTGTAAGTAATTATGAAAAGGTAAGAATTTCTTCAATAGTTGTTATGGGAATTGGAGAACCATTTGATAATTTTGAAAATATTAAAAGATTTATAAGTGTAGTTACAAATAATAAAATGATTAATATAGGACAAAGACATTTAACTATATCTACATGTGGATTAGTACCGAAAATATATGAATTTGCAGATTTAGAAACAGGTGTAAACTTGGCAATTAGTTTACATGCACCTAACAATGAAATAAGAAATAGAATAATGAAAGTAAATAGAGCATATAAAATAGAAGAAGTAATGAAGGCACTTGACTATTATATTTCTAAAACTAATAGAAGAGTTACGATAGAATATATAATGTTAAATGGTATAAATGATAGTGATGAATGCGCAATTGAACTATCAAATCTTGTTAAGGGTAAACTTATGTATGTAAATTTAATACCATATAATGAAACATCACATTTTGAATTGAAAAGAAGTAATGACTTTAAAATTAAAAGATTTTATGATATACTTAAATCAAATAATATAAATGTAACAATAAGAAAAGAAATGGGTGGCAATTTATCTGCTGCTTGTGGACAATTACGTGCAAATCAAGAAGGATGTGAAAAATGAGAGCATACTATCAAACAGATCCAGGAAAAATAAGAAGTCATAATGAAGATAGCGTCACAATAGTTGAAAATCTAAGTAAAGAATGGCTTGTTATAGTTGCTGATGGAATGGGTGGTCATAAAGCAGGTGAAGTTGCAAGTTCACTTGCTGTAAATGAATTATCTAAAAGATTTAGTGAATTATCTAGTATTGGAAGTAAAGAAGAAGCAGTAATATGGTTAAAAGAAATAATAGATGAAATAAATGTAAAAATATTAAAATATGCAGAAGAACATATTGATGCTAGTGGTCTTGGAACAACTTGTGTTTGTTCAATAATTACAAAAGACTTTTTACTTTTTGGAAATATTGGAGATTCTAGTGGATATGTATATAAAAAGGGAAAATTATATAAAGTTACAAAAGATCATACACTTGTAAATATATTACTTGAAAATGGTGAACTTACAGAAGATGCTGCAAAAGTACATCCACAAAAGAATGTACTTATGAAAGCACTTGGAGCAGCAGAACAAATAGAAATGGATATATTCGATGTAGAAAGAGATGTAGATGGGGTATTTTTATGTAGCGATGGTCTTACAAATATGTTAACGACTGAGCAAATTGAAAAAGTTCTAAATGATAATGAATTAGAACTTGAAGAACAAGTAAATAAAATGATTATGAAAGCAAACATGAGGGGTGGAACTGACAATATAACAATTGCTTGTGTAAAATTTGGTGGTGATTAGTGTGATAGTAAAAGGATCAAAAATTAATGATAGATATCAAATAATTAAGACATTAGGAGAAGGTGGAATGGCTAATGTTTATTTAGCTCATGACACTATTCTTGATAGAAATGTTGCAGTTAAAGTTTTAAGAGGAGATCTTGCAAATGATGAAAAGTTTGTAAGAAGATTTCAAAGAGAAGCATTATCTGCATCAAGTTTATCACATCCTAATATTGTTGAAATGTATGATGTTGGAGAAGATGATGGACAATATTATATTGTAATGGAATATGTTGATGGAAAAACACTTAAACAAGTTTTAAAATCACGTGGACATTTATCTATTACAGAAGTAGTTGATATAATGTTACAACTTACTGATGGTATGGCTCATGCACATGATGCATACATTATCCACAGAGACATAAAACCTCAAAATATAATGATATTATCTAATGGTATGATTAAAATAACTGATTTTGGTGTAGCAACTGCTCTTAATTCAACACAACTTACACAAACTAATTCAGTAATGGGAACAGTTCATTATTTACCACCAGAACAGGCACAAGGTAAAGGATCAACAATTAGAAGTGATATATATTCAATGGGAATAATGATGTATGAATTACTTACAGGACTTGTACCATATAAAGGAGAAAATGCTGTTGAAATAGCACTTAAACATTTAAAAGAACCACTTCCTAGTGTAAGAAAATCAAATCCAGCAATACCACAATCAATAGAAAATGTAATAATAAGAGCGACTGCTAAGAATCCTAAAAATAGATATACAGATGCTCGTGAAATGCATGAAGACTTACTTACTGCATTAGATGAATCAAGAAAAGATGAAAAAAGATATGTTTATAAATATCCTGAAAATGATTTAGAAGATACAAAGAAATTAGATGAAGATTTAAAAGCATTAAAAGCAAAAGAAACCACAAAAGAAAAAGATGAAACAGAAGACTTTTTAGATGAAAAACCTAAAAAGGGTAAAAAAAGTAGAAATAAATTATTAATTGCATTAGTAAGTATATTTACTGCATTAGTTGTTGTAACAACAGTTGTAATGACAGTATATTTAGAAAAAGGTGAAGTTAAAAGTAAAATAATACCAGATGTTGCAGGAAAAAGTGTAGTAGATGCAACAAATGAACTTATTGATGCAGGATTTGATGTACTTGAAGATTATAAATATGAAGCAAGTGATACTATTGAAGAGGGATTAGTTGTTAAAACATCTCCTGAAATAGGAACAAAAAGAAAATCAGGAACTGAAATTACATTATATATCTCTTCTGGTGAAGGAAAATATATATTAGAAGATTTTACAGGTAAAAATTATTTAGAAGTAAAAGGAAAAATAGAAGCAGAATGTGAATGTAATGTAACTATTGAAACAGAAAAAGTAAGTGAAGATGATAAAAAAGCAAAAGAAGATACTGTTTTAAGAACAGAACCAAAAGCAGGGGAGTCTAGTAAACTTGGAGATCCAATTAAAATAATAATTCCAGAAGTAGAATATAAATATCCAGATTTTACAAAAGGATATACAGTTAGTAAAATAGAAGATTTCGCTGAAAAACATGAATTAAAATTAGAAATTGAATATCAAGATAATAAAGATTTACCAGAAGGTACAATTCTAAAACAAAGTAGAGCAAAAGATTCAGTTGTAACACCAGGAGCAAGACTTGTAATAACAGTAAGTAGAGTACCAGAAGAAGAAATAGTGCCAGATGAACCAGCACCAGAGGAACCTGATGATGGAAGTCAAGATGACGCGGGTAATACAGGTAGCACAGATACTAATACAGATACAACAACTGATAATCAAACACAAAATCAAGCACCAGCACAAGCAGAGTAAAATGCAAGGAGAAATAATATGAATGGTAAAATAATATGTATTAATTCAGCAATTCATAGAGTTCTTTTAGAAAATAATACTATTATAGATACTAAAACTAGGGGGAAACTTAGAAATCAAAATATTAACCCAGTTGTAGGTGATAATGTATTTGTTGATATAAATACAAATACTATTGAAAAAGTAGAAGAAAGAAAAAATTATTTGGAAAGACCTCTCATAGCAAATATAGATAAATTATTAATTGTTATGAGTTCATCTATTCCATCTTTTTCTACTTATTTAATAGATAAATTTTTAGTAATAGCATATTCTAATAATATTGAACCTATAATTGTAGTAACAAAAACTGATATGATTTCATTAAAAGAGAAATTAGAAATTAAAAAATTTATTAAATATTATAGGAAACTAAATATTAAAGTTTATTATAATAAAGAAGTAAGAAAAATCAAAAAAGAATTAAAAGATTCTGTTATCGCGTTATGTGGACAAACAGGTAGTGGTAAAAGTAGTTTATTAAATAGAATAGATGCATCACTTCATTTAAAGACAGGAGAAGTGTCTGTATCTCTTGGTAGAGGTAAACACACTACTAGACTTGTTGAACTATTAGAAGTAAATGGTGGACTAATCGCGGATACTCCTGGATTTAGTTCACTAGATATTAACATTGATAAAAAAGAAATTAAAAAATTTTATCCGGAGTTTAATCTTGAATGCAAATATAAAACATGCTTGCATATAAAAGAAGATGGATGTGAAGTATTAAACCAAGTTAATAAAAATAAAATACCTAAATGGAGACATGAAAACTATATAAAATTTATGGAGGAAGCAAATAAATGAAAGTAAGTGTATCAGTATTATCTAGTAGTATTAAACCACAAGATATAGTAAAGAAATTGGATAATTCAAATGCAGATTTTATACATATAGACATAATGGATGGTAAATTTGTTGAAAACAAAACATGGACAATTAGTGAAGTAAAGAAATTTACAAGTTATTCACATTTACCTCTTGATGTTCATTTGATGGTAAATAATCCACAAAAATATATTGAAGATTATGCTCTTATGAATACAAGTTATCTAACGTTTCATTATGAAGCAGTTAAAGATATAGAAAGTATAATTAATGAAATTAAAAATTATGGTTTAAAAGTTGGAATTTCTATTTGTCCAGATACAAATGTTGACGTGTTATTTCCTTATTTAAAAGATATTGATTTAGTACTTATAATGAGTGTTCATCCAGGTAAAAGTGGACAATCATTTATTGAAAGTAGTACAGATAAAATAAAAGAATTAAAAGAAGAAATAATTAAGCAAAATACAAATACTATTATTTCTGTAGATGGTGGGATAAATGATGAAACTGCAATTCTATGCAAAGATGCAGGAGTAGATATGTTAGTATCAGCATCATACATTCATAAAGATGTAATTAATAATATAAAAAATTTAAAAAATTTATAATGAAGTATATATTTTAATATATGCTTTTTTTGTGGGACTTCTACTTTAAAGTGTTTTATAGAAGATTATTTAAAAATCATATATGGTTATGTAAAAATTTGTAGGTACCTCTTGCAATATATATATATATAGTAAAATTTAGGGTGGAAAATAGAGGTATATGTATATGAAAAAACAAGGATTCACATTAATAGA
>CANRJN010000033.1 GCA_947630945.1 uncultured Bacilli bacterium
TAAATTGTTATTTTTTATTAAACTTAAAAAATATTAATATAAAATATAAGACCTGTTATAATAATCGTTAAAGGAGATGATCTTTTTGACTAATAATAGAAATTATTCTATTACTTTTCCTTATCAAATTGGAACTGTTATGGAATTAAGTAATAATTCTAATATTTTAGCAGAATTAAAACAATATAGAGTTACTATTGAACATTATAAGAAAACTATTTATGTTTTATTAAGCACTAAAATATATGATAGTGATCTAGAATATAATTTTGAAATAACACTTGATGAATTAAACTCAAATTGGAAAAAGACTAATCAAATTGTGTTTAAAGGTAGTATTGGAACAAAATTAGATTTAGGAGATGAATTTATAAATAAAGTTAAAACTTTATCATTAAAATAGGTTAATTATTAAAATAAAAACTACTTCCAAATTTTTTAAAAGTAGTTTTTAAATTATTCTTTTATACCAAAAATTATCAGTTTTATAGTCTTTAAATTTTTTAAATTCTATAAGCTATTAGATTTCAAATTATCATTAGGAAGTATTGTATATTCATCAGTAATAGCATTTTCAATACCAATTAACCATTTCTCATCTTTTAAGTATGTTCCTCTTAAATCACAATTAGTAAAATCTCCAAATAAATTAGAATCATTAAACTTAGCATAACTTAAATCTTTATTATATGCAAGTTGTGGGTTATAACTAACTAAATTAGTTTCACTCCAATCAATACCGGATAATTTTAAATTACTAGGTGTAACTAAAGATAAATCAATAAATTTTAATACAGGAACAAATTCACTTCTAACTTCAAAATGACCATTAATATTTTCAAATAATAGATTTTCATCTACTTTAATACTATGGTATATATCTTTCATTATATTATTATTTGGTTTATTTAATTTTTCTAATCTTTGAACACTTTCATTAACAAAATTAATTGAAGTTAATATACTATTTATTAATTCTTTTCTTTCAGCATTAATTCTTTTTTCCTCTTTTTGTTTTTCTTCTATCTTATCCATTTCATTTTTATTTTCATCTTCGTTATTATTATAGCCTGCTATTTCTTTGAATTTATCATAATCAACAAAACCTTTTGAATTATATTCAGACATAAATTGTTCAAAAGCATTTTTAATATCTTTTTTAGAAATAACTAATTTAGGATAACCTTTTAAATAGGTAATTAAAGGTATTTTAGCAAGTATTTTAACATTAATATACTCTTTACCTGTTAATATATCTTTTAAATAATTATTCTCAGTAAACTTACTTTTATCTCTATCATATTTTATTTTTGGATAACTGCTTATAAATATATTTGTTTTATTATCTTTTTTCACAATATAGATATCTAATCTTCTAACAAAAATAGGCATTAAATTATCACTTTCTTCAAAGATTATTATTTCTTTATTTGGATTTATTTTATTTAATTTGCAAAATGTTTTTACTAAATCTTTATCACATTCAATATACTGCTTACATTTTTCAATTGGTAAAACAATTTTCATTTCATCATAATCATAATAATTATGATAAAAAATATCTCTATAAGTACCAAGACCATCTATATATACTATTATATAATAATCATCTTTATGTAATTTTTTAAGAAATTTAAATTTAGCAATATACAAGTCTTTGCTATCATAATTTTCATCTGGATTTACTAATTCTAAAACACCATATTTTTTTGCTTTTATTTTGTTTTCATTAACTTCATCATTTTTAAAGTATTTATCATCCATATCAATAACTCCCCCTTATAAAAAGTATATCATAACAACAACCTAAAATAAATAAACAATAAAAAAGTAGGCATATCTTCTTTATAAAATAATCCTCATCAAAACCAATCTTATCTTTAATAAAATATATCATTTTATTATTTTGTTTATTATATTTATTAATTAAATAGTTTAATAGTTTTGAATAGATAAAAGTATATTATGAAATATTAATCAAATAATAAAATTACTTTTCATAATCAAAAAGTTTATTAAATTCTTCTGTTGCTCTATCCATTTCATAATTTATATTTTTTATTGCTTTTTCTAACATATATTTATTAGGAAATTTTGTAGCATTAGTAGAACCTTTAAAATAGTTTTCTAAAACTTCTTTTCTAATATGCTTATCACTATTATTTTCTTTATATTTATGATTTAGATAAACTATTTCTTGTATTAAATCTTCTATACTAATTTCTTCTTTATTAGTATTTTTCTTAACTATTAAAGATATTTTTTCATATTTATATAATGAGTAATTTACTATTGAATTATAAATATAGTTATCAATAGCCTGTTTTCATTTTTAAATATTTATGATTTTCTATATTTTTTTAATGAATAAACATTATTAGAAATTTTTTAGTTATGCCTTGTTGAGACATTAATGGTGATATATCCATATCTAACAAACTTGTTATATAATCATTTTTTTGAAATTTTAAAACATCATTTTGAGCTTTTTTAAAATACTTCTATCTTTATTTTGAATTTTTAAAATAACATTTTTAGCATTTTTTAAAGCTTTTTTATCTTTAGAATTCTCTAAATATATTGAAATATCTTTAATAATATCAAAATATCCAGATTCCCTACCTGCTGTTGCCCATTCTTTAGCAATTAAATATGTAATTATATAACTGTAATTTTTAAAAAATAAATTTTTAGTTTTTAAAGTATCAACATTATATGGATACCAATCATTATAATAATCTTCAATATTTTCTTCGCTTTCTTCACTTTCACTAGCTATTTCTCCATCAGTAAATACTATAGTTTGAATCATTTTGTGTTCAAGTATAGGTACCTGGGACTAAATTTCTTCATGTTTAAGCACTTCCACTACTTGTAAGGGGCAAGTTTCTTTTAATTCTTGAATTTTCATATAATCTATTCTCCTTTTCGTTATAAAGAGTATTATAGCATATTTTTTACCTATTCCAATAATAAATTTAATTTAATTTCTATTAGAACAAAAAATTAAGTTTTAAATATAAATAGTAATTTATTACTATCATCTTTTTTCTATATTAAATATGCCATCGTACTCTTTTTTCCATTCATATTCCAAGATTTATAATAACAATCTTTAAATTTTTTTATAAATAGGCAATTATTTTACCATTATATAAATAAAAATCAAATAAAATTATAATTTTTTTAATAAATCTATAAAATTCTTTTTCTATAATTAATTCATACCAAAGAATTTAATTGTTCCATCACCCAAAAGTAATCCACCTTCAAAGATTCCTACCAATTTTTTATACTAACCATTATAATAACTCTTTTTTATATAATTTTTGATAATATTTATTATTTTTTATTAAATTTTTATGAGTATCAAATCCTACTACTTTACCAGCATCAATAACTAATATTTTGTCGCAATCAATAACAGTAGACAAACGATGAGCAATTATTAAAATAGTATAATTTTTTTTAATTTTTTTAATAGAATCATTAATATAATCTTGGGTTTCATTATCTAGGCTACTGGTGGTTTCATCAAGCATAATAATTTTACTATTTTTAACTAATGCTCTTGCTATTGCTAATCTTTGCTTTAAACCACCTGATAAAATAACCCCATTTTCTCCCACTAAGGTATCATATTTTTTATCTAAACTATTAATATATTCATCAAGTTTACATAAACGACATTTTTCTTCTATTTCTTTATCAGTAATATTAGGATTAACTATTTTTAAATTATCTTTTATACTCATATTAAATATATAAGGATTTTGTGTAATAGTAGAAATATTTTCTCTAATAGTGTTTTCAGTTAATTCATTAATATTTATATTATCAAATAAAATACTACCTTTATTTGTCATATATAATTTATTAATTAAATTAAATATTGTTGTTTTACCTACTCCACTTTTACCCACTAAACCTATAGTTTCATTTGGATTTATAGTAAAATTAACTCCTTTTAAAACATTACTTTTATCATAACCAAAATAAATATTTTTAAATTCTATTTTTCCATTTAATTCTTTTATTTCTCTATTACCATATACTTCTTTAGAATATTTATTACCATCAACTATCTCATATAATCTTTCAATAGATAAATTGATATTTTTAAAATTACGATAAATATCAGCAATAGAATCAACAAAACCGGTCGCTTTACCTTTATACATGTATATTACTAATAAATTAGCTCCATTAAGTAAATTATTTTTAATTAAAACAATACTTAATAAAATAAAGAAGAAATCAAAAATGTTATATAAAAAATTAGTCAGAAAAAATACTTTTTCATCTTTTAATCTTGTTTCAGAATCATATTTAATAATAGCTTTTTGATCTTTGGTAGTTTTTTTTATTAAAACATTTTTCAAATTAAGTACTTTAATATCTTTAATACCTCTTATGAGCTCACCAAAATTACTAGAGTATTTTTCATGCATTTCATTATATTTTTTTCGTTCAATTTCCCATTTTTTTGTTCTTCTAATACTTAAAGTAAAAAATATAAAAGAAAATGATAAAAAGTATATAGCTATATAAATATTAACATAAAATATATAAAATACTACTCCTAATGAAGTTAAAAAATAAACAATATTATAACGAAAACTATTAAAAATTTCAACAATTACACTTGGCTCATTATTAATTCTTTCTGCAAAAAAAGCGGTTCCTTCTTTATCAAAATTTTTGATTTCTAAATTAAATAATTCTTTTGAAACATCTTTCTTTATCTTTATTTCAACATTATCTTGAATTTTTGTACTACAAACTGTATTAATATAAGATATAATACGATAAAAAAAATTACAAGCAAGAAGAATTAAAGCAAACTTTAACATATTAGACATATCAACTTTAGTAATTGCTTCTAAACTTTTAGCATCAATTATTGGAATAATAGTATTTATACCTGTAATAGAATACATAAATTAAAAGTAATAATTTTTTCTCTTTAAAATAACTAATTAATTTTTTGTAATACTTCCATTTTTTCATCAATAACTCCTAATTATATTAATTTTAAACATTACTTAAATTTTTGATTCACTAATTGTATAATATTTAAACTTTTATTTAAAATATTTTCATATATTTTTTTATTTTTATTATATAATAATCTTAATATTTTCTTAAAATTTATTATTTCATTTTTAAAATTTTTTCTACCTCTTTATCTTCTTCATTTAGAGTAGTATCATCTGCAAATAATTGTGCAAAATTTTCTCTATTTGCAAATATATCTTCATATCTTTCTTTATTTAAAAGTTCCATTAAATTTATTAAACCAATATTTTCTTTTGAATTTCTATTGTTTTTTTCAATTATCATTTTAATATTTTTTATAATGTTAACATTTTTATGGAAAAGAAACGTGAATTTATTATTTTGAGTTTGTATTATTGCATTTTCTAACTTTTCTATATTAGCTCCTTCTACATATCTAGCGAAATTATAAATATATTCGGCAGACCCTATTTGAATAATCGCGTCTTGTAATTTCTCAAAATTAGAACCTCTTACATATTTTGCAAATTTATAAATATATTCGGCAGACCCAGTTTTAGCAATTGTTTTCTCTAATTTTTTTATATTTACACCTTCAATATAATAAGCAAAATTATAAATATATTCGGCATCCATTGTTTGAATTATTGCATTTGCTAACTTTTCTATATTAGCTCCTTCTACATATCTAGCAAAATTATAAATATATTCGGCATCCATTGTTTGAATTATTGCATTTTCTAACTTTTCTATATTAGCTCCTTCTACATATCTAGCAAAATTATAAATATATTCGGCAGACCCTATTTGAATAATCGCATCTTGTAATTTCTCAAAATTAGAACCTTTTATATGTTTTACAAATTTATAAATATATTCGGCATCCATTGTTTGAATTATTGCATCTTCTAACTCTTCTAAATTTGCATCTTTTACACCACATGCAAAATAATAAATATAATTAGGATTATTGCTCTTTATTACTGCTTCACAAGCCCTTTTTTTATCAATAATCTCTAATTCTACTAATTTTAAAAATCCATTATAATTTTGATTCATCAATTGTACCACATTCAAATTCATATGCATATCTCCTTTTTAAATATATATTATACTTAAGATTTTAAAAATTGCAAGTTAAAAAATAAAATGTGATGTAATTAGTAATCTTTTATATTCTTTTCAAATATAGGTGTTTATCTTAATTTTTAATATTAAATAAGTTCATTTTTAATAATCCATTTTATATCCTCTATTGATTTATCAATATTAAATCTTCCATTACCTACTGGATAATAAACAGAGTAAAATTTATATGTATTACCATTTATTTTCTTTTCAAAAAGTTGCTTTCTTACTTTTGAAACTGATATTTTCTTATTTAATACTATAGAACTTACTTGATTACCAAACAAAATAATCACTTTTGGTTTAATTATTTCAAATTCCTTTTTTAATAAGTGTAAATATTTTTTATAAACATTATCAGTTAAAGCTCTTGCATCTTCTTGTGTACATTTTCCTAAATTAGTAATAAAGTATCTATGATTTTCTACATCTTTATAAACTTCTTCTGCAAATTTTTCTGTCCAATCTTTTCCCTTAATTTCTTTTATTTTGTTATAAATTTTTCTATTCATTAAATTTAGCTCAAAAAAGAGATCCCATATATTTTTAGATCCTATAAAGGGAGATTTAATACCTTTCCAATTTTTAGATGAAGCTATATTTCGACTAGTTGGGTTCATAAAAACAAAGCAAATATCAGGATTATTTTTACAACCACCATTATAAATTGGAGTTAATTCTTTAGCACCATATTTTAATTGAAGTTTATCATATTCAATTTTTAAATCTTCTAACTGCATTTGAATCACCAAAATAATTTTATCATAAAAATGACATCATTTTGAATTACTTAATAAAATTTAACTTATATAACTGAAAATTATGGTAAATATGTTTTTGTAAAAAAAATATAGGAAATAAAAATATATAAAAAGAATTGAGTATTAAAATTTTCCTCAATTACTATAAATTAATTATAGTATATATTAGTAATTCAAACTATTTAACTTTAACTATTATTTTTTTAAATTTCTTTCTAATACTTGTTCTTCTTTATTTTTATTATAATTTTGTTCATTAATAGTTCTTGTATTTATGATATCTTTTAAATATTGTATAAATTTTATATCTCCTATTTTAAAATTAGCTTTTGCTAATTCTTCTATATTTGCACCATCAACATAATAAGCAAAATAATAAATATATTCGGCATCTCCAGATTGAATTATTGCTTCTTCTAACTTTTTAATATTAGCTTTTTCAACATACTTAGCAAATCTATAAATAAATTCTACATCTTTTGTTTTAATAATAGCTTCTTCTAATTTTTCTATGTTTGCACCTTTTATATCACTAGCAAATTCATAAATATATTCTGGATCTTCTAATTTGATAACAGCTTCTTGTAACTTTTCAATATTAGCTTTTTCTATATCTTTAGCAAATCTAAAAATATATTCAGCATTTTTTAATTGAATTATTACATCTTCTAATTTTTCAATATTAACTTCTTTTACATTCAAAGCAAATTCATAAATATATTTAACATTATTACTTTTACTAACTGCTTCACAAGCTACTTCTTTATCAATAAACCCTAATTCTACTAATTCTAAAAATCCCTTAAAGTATTGGTTTATTAATTGCATTATATTTAAATTCATATGCATATCTCCTTTTTAAATATATATTATACTTAAAATTTTAAAATTGCAAGTTAAAAAATAAAATGTGATGTAATTAGTAATCTTTTATATTCTTTTAAAAATTATTATAAGTTTCTAATCTATTTTCTTCTTTTAAAATTCCCTTAAAATTATAATTATTATTTTCTTTACTAATTATATCAACATTTCCATCTTCATCTGTAACAGCACTAAGATTATTGCTTATTTGAATTAAATTTTTATTCATTTATTATCCTTCTTTCATTGGTTTTTTATTATATTAATAAAATAATATTTGTCATTTAATTAAAAATACACTTAATTATTTTTTAAGTTTATATGTGTCTAAGTCATTAATATTATAATCATAATTACCATTTATAAATTTTTTTATATCTTCAATATTAAGTAATTTTAGTTTCAAACTAACTAATTCTCCAGCATATTTTTCATTTTCTTCAAAACTGGATACATATGAATATGCTTTTTCTAATAAATCTTTATTTTCAGTAATTAAATATATTTAGAACACTTAACAAGACAAGGCATTTAGAATAATTAATCAAATTACCGTTGATCTTGAAAATATGAAAGAAGTTACATAAATTAGTAAAGATGTACAATATTTACTTATGATTCCTTTTTCAATAGTTTGTTTTTTGTTATATATATATATATTGTTTAGTAATAGCATATTTTGTTAAAAGAAAAAAACTTAAAAAATATTCATTATTTTGTTTCTTCTAAATTATCTTATGAAGAATTATGGGAAGTTATATTTGATTATGTTAATAAAAAATATGATATTGACAAATTTGAAAATATATTTATTTCTGGTGATGGTGCACCTGGTATTAAAAATTATACTAATTGCTTCCCTAATGCTAAATTTGTCTTAGATCCATTCCATTATATTAGAAAACATTTAAATGTTATTTTTAAAGATAATATTGATTTAAGAAATATTGCTGATAGCTATATAAGAAATGATTTGATTTCTGATTTTAAATTTTTAGTTCAATCTCAAATAGAAAAGTATCCTAATGATAAAAATAATATAACTTATCATATGAATTATATTATAAATAATTTAGATGGTATTAAAAATCAACATGATAAGGTTATAAAATTCATTGTTCTATGGAAGGACATGTTAATTAAGCTTTTGCTAGATATATTACTTCTTCTCCTATAAGAATATTCGTCATCATTAGAATACAATCTATCTAATTATTCTCCATTTATTAATATTACTCTTCCACCTTTTGGATTTATTTTATTTTCTCCAAATACTATCCAAATAGCATCCATAGGCATATCAGGCATTTCTGCTTTTCCATCAGTAAATATTATTTTATTTTCAACTCTTCTTGTAAATGCTTTAACTGCTGTATTAAAGTCAGTTCCACCACCACCTTGAAATTCCATATTTTCAATATCTTCTTCTCTTCTTATTTCATAAAAACCATAAAATTCTGTATCAAAACATCCAACTTTTAATCTTGAATGTTGCAAAATGTTTTTACATTCTCTTAAAAAATTTCTAAGTAATGTTTCATCTATTGAACCACTTGTATCTAATACTATTTCAGTTTCTGGCATAGGTTGTTCTTCTAATGTAGCACTTAATACTCCATCTTCAATATAAGCATTTTTATAAGACCAATCAATATCATATTTAATTGTTTCTCTTAAAATATATCTCCAATCTAATATTTGTCTAGATTTTCCAATATCATTTACAACTCTTTGAGCACCAGTTGAATAATTACCTGCTCCCATAGATTGTTGAGATAACATTTCTTTTAATTTTTCTAATTCTTTTCTTTTATTTTCTAAATGTTTTTTAAATGCTTTTTTTTCTCCCATTTTACTAATTTTATCTATTTCATCTTTTAATTCTTTATTTTTATCATTTTCTTTAATTTTCTTTAAAGCATCTTTCCACATACTATGCGTATCATGTCCAACATCTTTATCTTCACTGTCTTCTTTATTTTCATTAGAATCTTTTTCTTTATCTTTCGAAGAGTTTTCATTACCATGTTGTTTATCTTTTTCTATACCATCTTTATCTTCTTTTTCTTCTGCTGAATTACCTTCTTTATCTACTTTATCTGAATCATTATTATTTTGTGATGAACCACTTTGACCATTTTGATTTTGAGATGATAGATTATTTTCTTGATTATCTTCACTTTGATTACTATTTTGTGATGAATTTCCTTGACCATTTTGATTTTGAGATGATTGATTATTTGATGAATTTTGTTTATTTGAGTTGTTTTGTTGATTATTTTGATTATTCTCTTGTTGATTTGATTCATTATTTTTATTAGAATCTTTTTGTTCTTTTAGTAATTTTTCATATAGTTGTTCTGAATCATAATTAATAGCTTCTGGTATATCTACTGCACCTTTAACCATTTTTAATCCATCACGTTTTAATAATTGATTTATTACACCATCTGTAGCTATATTCCAAACACTTGGATTTTTATCTTCACTTTTTTTTATATGATCAAATGCAATATGGCAAACTTCATGAGCAAATACAAAAGTTTGTTGATCTGAATCTAATCCATTTAAAAACTTAGAATTATAATATATATTTTTTCCATCAGTAGCTGCTGTTGGTATATCATTATTTTCTTTATAATTTACATTTGCTAATACACTACCAAAAAATCCATATTTTACATACATTCTTCTTTTAATTTCTTCAATATCAAAATTCATAATCTATTCTCCAATATGAGCAACTAATGAATAAATTTTTTCATTAATTGTATCTTTATTTATTTTGTTTGCTGTTATAATTATTACAATATTTTCAGGTAATTCAAAAATTGATATTTTTCTATATTTTAATAATTCAACAAATTTTAATTGATCTTCTTTAGAAATACTATCAATATTATTTATAACTAATACTTGTTTATTTTTTAATTCATAATACCAATCAGGAGCAACAAAATCTATATTTTCATAATGTCCATTTAATTTATTTTTATCTATATCTGCATTTAATATTATTGAGTCTGGAAAGCTATTTCCATCTATAAAATCAATTAAAATTGGAGATATATTATTTTTAATATATTCTTTTAACAAATTAATTTTTGTTTTATTCATATTTATCCCCCTAATTGTAATTTCTTTATAGCTACTTGTTCTAATCTTTTTTCATTTCCCTGTGCATATAAGGAATTAAATATTGATTCAAACTCAGGTCCTATTTTTGATACAAAACTTCTTACTTTATCATAGTTTTCTTCATCTACTTGTGATAAATTTACTGCTGTTAAATATAATGATGCTGTATTTAATAATGCTATGTCTTCTAATGTGTATTTGTCTTGTAATACTCCTTCTAATGTTATTACCTCTTGATTACAAAATTCTACAAATTCATTTGTTATATCTTCTCCTACTAGTGATCTTATCATTTTTGGATTTCCTGTCTTATATAACATCTTTGATGCCATTTCCCATTTCCTTGGATCTGCATTTGGTTTTTCTCCTGTATATTTACTTCTAAGTGATCTTCCACCTGTGTATGCAATATATGCACATATTGCTGGGTGTATATTATTTTCACTTGCCCACTTTAACCAACCATCTGGTGTTGTTTTTATATATACATGAGCAAATCTATTAAATAATGGTTCTGCAAGTTGATTTGCTGCGAGTGAATCTTTCATTTCATTTCCTGCAGCTACTATTCTTGCATTATCTGGTAGTTTCCATATTCCATTTACTTCTTTATCTAATATTATATTAAAAGCAATACCTTGAATACTTGGAAGAGCATTTGTAATTTCATCAAAAAATACAATGTGTAATTTATCTGGTTCACTCTCACAAATATTCTCTAATTTTTTAAGCCAAGATGGTTTAATATCAATCATTTCATGAGTATCTTGATTATACACACTTTTTCCATTTAAACTTTCAGGACTTGAATTTCTTAAATATATTATTATTGCATTTGGATCAATTTGTTTTACTCTTGAACTTTTTCCTTCACTTGAAGGTCCATGTAAAAATACTGCTACTCCACTTTCAATAGATCCTTTAATTATTTCTTCTTCACTTACTGAATCAAACGTTAAATTATATGGATTCTGTTTAAAATTTCTTTCTTTATTTGTATTTTTCACTATACTATTAGTCTTTTTTGATGATAATGAATTATCTAAACCTAAATCTTTTATCATATAATTATCTAAATATTCTTTCATTACTGTTGCAGAAAAATTGCCATCATAATCTTTATCTTTTGACTGAAATGGTATACCAGATAAAAGACATCTTTTAGATATTAAAGTTTTAGTTTTTCTATCTATTAACCATCTAACAGGCGATACTTTTATCCATATTCTGCCATAATCTGTATATAATTTTCCATCTGATAATATAAATGGTTTAATAACATATTTATTTGTTCCTGCTTTTATTGAACTTGCTGACTCTATTCTAATATATTTTTTATTATTATATTCGTATTCATCATAATTAATAGGTTGAAATCCTTTAGAATCATCAACATTTGCTTTATTAAAAGTATAATTTTTACCTGTTTTTTTCATATTACCATCATGATATTCATTCTCTAACACTTCTTGAATATCAGAATCTGGAACATATTGTGGATATTCACCAAGTTCTACTTCTTCACAATCATTATATCCACGTATAATACTGATTAGTAAATTGATGAATTTGCAAATCATTGATTTATTAGTATAATAATTTTTAATCATTTTTATAAAAATGATTAAAAATTTACGCGGTTGAGTTTAGGCAAATTATAACAGGGGTTTTCATATCCATTGAAATGACGGCCTAGCTCTTTTCTTTTTATGTTCCTAGTTTTAGAATGTGAGAATTTATTTCTATATAACAAGCGTGATGAGGAGTAAGAGGTTAAAAAGAGTTCAATCGTAAAATGAAAGGATGGTGCTTATGCACAATTGTTTAGCTATTGATGTAGCTAAAGGCAAAAGTATGGTTACTTTAATTAGTTCTTGTGGTGAAGTTCTAATTAATCCATACGAAATTAATCATTCTATTAATGATTTTTCTAATTTACTTAATAGAATTAAAAAATTAAAATTAGATAATGTTTCTGTAATAATGGAATCTACTGGTATTTATCATAAACCTGTTGAAAGATTTTTCTTAGAAAACAATTTCAAAGTTTTTGTTATTAATCCCATTTATGGAAAAATGCAAAAAAGGAATATTAGAAAGACTAAAACTGATAAAGAAGATTGTTTTAATTTAGCTAATCTATTTTTTACTAATGCTTTTAAACAATATAATAAACCAGATAAGTTATATTTAGATTTGAATGCTTTATCTAGACAATATTTTGCTTTGGATGAATTATGTGTAAATATTAAGAATAGGTATCGTAATCTACTTTATTTATGCTTTCCTGAATTTGAAAAAATATTTAAAGGCAATACAATTTATTCTAATCTTGCTTTAGAATTTATTGAAAAATATCCTCATGCTGATATTATTTCTAATACTAGAATAGATAAATTACAGAATTTCTTTAAAAAACATGAATTTAGATACTGGAAGAAAAAGGCATCTATGATTAAAGAATTTGCTTTTAATTCTTACCCATCTGTTAATGAGAATGATGAACTTGTTTCTAACTTATCACAAATAGCTGGATTAATTATTGAGTATCAAAAATCAATCGATATAATTAAATATAAAATTATTTTTCTAGCAAAGAAAACTAAATATTTTGATTCTATTAATTCTATATTTGGTGTTGGTGAATTTACTACTTCTATTATTATTGCTGAGTTAGGTGATATTAATAGATTTCATAATATTAAAGAATTAACTGCTTATTGTGGTTTAGATCCATCTATTAAACAATCAGGAAAGTCTATTAATGTTCATGGCCCTATTTCCAAATCAGGAAATAAATATATTAGAAAAATCTTATTTATTATTTGTTTAAATATTATTAAACTATCTTCTAAATGCCATAATGAAAATGATATTGAAATTTATTACAGAAAAAAGCGTAACGAAGGTAAACATCATTACGCCGCAACAATTGCTTGTACAACTAAACTTCTTCGACAAATTTTAGCTTTGTGTAAGCAATTAGATAAGTAGTTACACCACATAACTACATTTAAATTATATACCAAATCAACACATTATTTCTAATTTTTTTAAAAAATAGAAATCTCGTGTGTTTTTGTTGTGTCTATAATATCACAAATATTTATGCTTGACAAATCTTAGAATGTCATTAATTTTGTTTCTCCATAATAAGTCAAATATATCAGGATTTTTTATAATTGGTCTAATAGCAACTTGACGAAAAAATTGTAATGTAGAACCCATATTACCTGCTTCATTACCAATTATAATATTGCCAAGGATATCAGAAGATTGTGTAAAATATGAACATGTTCTACCTTTCATACTACCATCATCTGGTATACGATTAATCTCAAAGCTATATGAACCACCAGTTAATATTGCTAAATCACTTATAGCAGCAATTGTTCCATATTTTTCTAATACTTCTAATTTTTTATTTTCCCATATTTCTTCTTTAAGTAAAGTTAATCCCTCATTACTATTCATATTTTCATCCACCTAATTGTAATTTCTTTATAGCTACTTGCTCTAATCTTTTTTCATTTTTAAGCTCTTAATGTCTATTAAAGAAATTTAATATTTTATTTTTAATTTTTGAATTGTTCTGTTTCTCAAATTCATAAACAAATTTTTCTAAATAATCATATGCATTTATATACACCCATTCACGAAATTGTTTACGATTTGGTATCTCAATAACTTTTTTATTCATAAAAAGATCCACTGCATCTTCACCCGTTGTATATCTTATATAAGTAGATTTATAAGTTTTTCTATATTTACCTACAATAGTAGAAAATGAATTAAGAATATCTTTAATATAGTCAACTTGGTCTAAAGTTATTTCAGAATTATTTAATACTATACCATCTAAAATTATTGTTCCTCTATCTAATCCAAAATATAATGCATTATTTTGATTATTTTTTTCTTTTGTAGTATAGATAAACTTTTCATTATCAAATACAAACATTTCATAATCTATATCTCTATCTCTTAAAAAAATTTCTAGCATCAAATCCCCCCTTTTAATTGCTATATATTATACAACATTTTCAATTACAAAGGAATCAAATAAGACAAAAAAGGTAAAACTTAAAAATATTTTAGAAAAAATAATGGTGTAGAATCATTTAAATAAAAATTCACTTAATTATTTTTTAAGTTTATAAGTATCTAAATCAGTAATATTATAATCAAAATCTATTAAAAGATTAGCAAATTCATTTATTGATTCTTCATTAATTTCTTGTTTTAGTAATATGGTTAAATCTTCCATTAATAAATCAAATAAATATTTACTAGCATCTAAAATATTATCAAATGCTTTTTCTCTACAAAATGTTCCTCTATCATTTGTTTGCCATACAATCCATAAATTATTAGATTTAAAAATACAAGGTTGATAAAAATTATTGTATGGACTCATATGAAAACAAACTTGTAATTTATTAGCTACTTCACTTAAAAACTTTAAAGTTTTAACTTCCTCAAATGTTAAATCATATGTTTCAGGATATTTTTTTAAAAAAGTTTCAATATGATCAGTTTTGCATTCTTCAAATATATCCATAATATGTCCTCCTTTTCATTAGTTTTTTATTATACTAAAAATAATAATTTTTGTCAATTAAGTGTTATTATGTCAGCAAAAAAGAATAAATTTATTAAAATTTTTTTCGCAAAGAATTTTGATATAATTGATACATAATAAGGTGGTTA
>CANRJN010000034.1 GCA_947630945.1 uncultured Bacilli bacterium
TATTTAAATATACAAGTTATTTATAAATGTAACTTCCCGTTCATAAAATATTGGGAAATTAACTTTTTATTTAGTGATTCTAAATTTTTACTTGTAACATATAATTTAATGTGTTATAATAGGCTTAACAACAAAGGAGTGGGCAAAACCCACTCTTTAATTTGATAAAGGAGGTATATATGGAAGAAAAAATAATTGAGGCAATAAAAGAACCACTTGAAAAAGAAAATATTAAATTATTAGGTGTACATTTTGGAGAAGAAGATGGAGAAAAAACATTATTTGTAACTATTGATAATGAAGAAGGGGTAGTAGATATCGATTTATGTGTAAAAGCAACTCACATAGTAGATCCTATTATCGATTCATTAGATTTAGATATTGAAGATTATGTACTTGATGTAGGAAGTAAAGGAGTGAGTGAAAATGAGAACTAAAAAAGTTGTTGAAGAATCAAAAGGAGTAAATGGAAAAGAATTTATATCAGCACTAGATTATGTATCAAAAGAAAAAGGAATTGATAAAAGTGTAATAATAGAAGCAATGCAAACTGCTTTATCAACTGCATTTAGAAAAAATGAAAAAGCAGATTACACTTCAAGAGTATTAATTGATGAAAATACAGGAGATATCAAAGTATTTAAAGTTACTAAAATAGTTGATGATTATAGTGATAGTGATGATGATATTGATGAAGAAACAGGAGAAGTTAAAGTAAAACATGATTATCTAAATGAAATTACTATAAGCGATGCTAAGAAAATTAATAAAGATTATCAAGTTGGAGATGAAATATTAGAAGAAGTAACTCCAAAAGATTTTGGAAGAGTTGCTATTTCTGTTGCAAAACAAGTTGTTCTTCAAAAAATTCGTGAAGCAGAAAGAGAAAAAATCATGAGTGATTTTGAAGATAAGGAAGATGAGTTAATGATAGGTTTTCTTGCAATGGAAGATGCTAAAAACTATTATGTAGATTTAGGAAAAGCAAGAGGAATTTTATCTAAAAATGAATTAATTCCTGGTGAAAAATTAAATATGGGAGATAGTATTAAAGTATATATTACTAAAATAGAATCAACTCCAAAAGGACCATTAATTTTAGTTTCAAGAAAAAATTATGGATTTGTTAAAAGATTATTTGAACATGAAATACCAGAATTTGCAGATGGAACATTAGAGTTAAGAGGAGTTGCAAGAGAAGCAGGAGTTAGAAGTAAAGTTGCAATTGCTAGTACTAATCCAAAAGTAGATCCAATTGGAAGTTGTATTGGTGAAAAAGGAAGAAGAATTGCTAACATTATGAGTGAACTTGGGGGAGAAAAAATAGATTTAATAGCATATAGTAGTGATCCAGAAGAGTTTATTGCTAACGCGTTAAGCCCTGCTAAAAATTTAAATGTAAGTATTACTGATGAAAAGAAAAAAGAAGCATTAGTAATTGCAGATGATGAAAATTTAAGTTTAGCAATAGGTAAAAAAGGAATTAATATTAAACTTGCATCTAAGTTAACTAAATATACAATTAATATAAAAACATTAGATGATATAAATAAACAAATTAATTCATAGGAGGTATTTCATGAAAGTTAAAAAAATACCTATGAGAACATGTGTTGTTACTCATGAAAAATGTGAAAAAAGAGAATTACTTAGAGTAGTTAAAAATAATTTAGGAGAAGTTTTTGTAGATGATACTCTAAAAGCAAATGGAAGAGGTGCTTATTTAAAAAAAGACAGGGATGTAATTGAAAAAGCACGTGCATCAAAAGTATTAGAGCATCATTTAGAAACACAAATTGATGATAAAATTTATGATGAATTATTAACAAAAATATAGAAAAGGAGGACTTAAATATATGAGTATTGAAAGTTATGCTTTAGAGTTAGGAGTAGATACAAGTGTAGTTATTGCAAAATTAAAAGAGTTAGGTTTTAAATACAATAGTCCAAATGATATATTAGATGATGAAGCAATAATTATATTAGATAATGAAATGGGGGATTTATCTAATAAAGAAAATAATTTAACAGAAGAACTTGCAGATAAATTTGAACTTGAAGATAGAGCAGCAAGTGTTGCTCTTGCTCATAATATTGAACTTGATGAAGATGTTAAAGTAAAAGAAAAAATTAAAAAGAAAGATAATAGAAATAAAGAAAAAGAAAAAGATGAAGATTTATCTTTAAAGAAAAAGAATATTTATAAAAATAAAACAAAACTTCAAAGTAATAAAGAAGAATCTAGTAGTAATGTAGTTTTATATAAAGAAGGAATGAGTGTATCTGATCTTGCAACTTCTATTGGTGTTAGTGCAAGTGATATCGTTAAAAAACTTATTGGTATGGGACTTATGATTTCATCTAATCAAGCAATATCTTTTGATGATGCTAGTATTGTAGTACTTGATTATAATAAAGAATTAATAAAAGAAGAAACTACTGATATTAGTAATTTTGAAGAATATGTAATTAATGATAAAGAAGAAGATAAAGTACCAAGACCTGCTGTTGTTACAATAATGGGTCATGTAGATCATGGTAAAACAACTCTACTTGATTATATTAGACACTCTCATGTTGCAAGTGGTGAAGCAGGAGGAATTACACAAGCAATAGGTGCATATCAAGTAATTAGAAATGATAAAAAAATTACATTTATAGATACACCAGGACATGCTGCATTTACAGAAATGAGAGCAAGAGGTGCTAGTGTTACAGATATAGTTGTAATAATAGTAGCAGCAGATGATGGAGTTATGCCTCAAACAAAAGAAGCAATTGATCATGCAAAAGCAGCAAATGTACCAATTATAGTAGCAGTTAATAAAATAGATAAACCAAATACAAATGTTGATAAGATAATGAGTGAATTATCTGAGTTGGGTCTTACACCAGAAGAATGGGGAGGAGACACAATATTTGTAAAAATTAGTGCTAAAACAGGTGAAGGAGTAGATTTACTTCTTGATAATATAAATGCATTAAGTGAAGTATTAGAATTAAAAGCAAATCCTAATAGATATGCTAGTGGTTCAGTAATTGAAGCAAAACTTGATAAAAATAAAGGACCTGTTGTAACACTATTAATTCAAAATGGAACTCTAAGACTTGGAGATCCAATTGTAGTTGGTACTAATCATGGAAAGGTAAGAACGCTAAGAGATGACACTGGTCGTGAAATAGTATCTGCAGAACCTTCTAAACCAGTTGAAGTAACAGGACTTGAAGATGTGCCAGTTGCAGGAGATAAATTCATGGCATTTGAAAGTGAAAAAGAAGCAAGAAGTGTTGCTATTAAAAGAAAAGAAGCAGAAAAGAGTAAACGTTTTGCTCATAAAGCATTAAGTTTAGATGAATTATTTGATTCAATTAAAGAAGGAAGAAAAGAAATTAATATTGTACTAAAAACTGATGTTAAAGGTAGTGAAGAAGCAGTTAAGAATGCACTTTTAAAAATAAATGTTGAAGGTGTTAAAATAAATGTTATTAGAAGCGGTGTTGGTACAATTACTGAAAGTGATGTAGTACTTGCAAATGCATCTAATGCAATAATTATTGGATTTAATGTAAGTCCATCAAGAGAAACAAAAGAAACTGCTAAAAACTATGAAGTAGAAATAAGACTATACAATATTATATATAAATTAGTTGAAGAAATTGAAGCAGCAATGAAAGGTATGCTAGATCCAGAGTATGAAGAGGTTATAATTGGAGAAGTTGAAGTAAGACAATTATTCCATTTTTCAAAAGTTGGAAATATAGCAGGTTCTCATGTTACAAGTGGTATAGTAAAAGTAAATACACCATGTAGAGTAATTAGAGATGGTATTGTACTTACAACATCTAAAATTGCATCTCTTCAAAGAGAAAAAGACCAAGCACATGAAGTAAAATCTGGATATGATTGTGGTATTATAGTTGATAATTTCCCTGATATAAAAGAAGGAGACATTATTGAAGTATTTGAAAATAGGGAAGTGAAAAGATGAGTAAATTAAAAGGAGAAAGAGCAGGCTCTGATATTCAAAGAGAACTTAGCAATATATTACTTTTAGATGCAAAAGATGAAGATTTTAAACATGTTACTATTACTGATGTAGAAGTATCAAATGATTTAAGTTTTGCAAAAGTATACTTTACTACTACTGATGATAGAAATAAAGTATCAAATGATTTAAATAATGCAGCAGGATTTTTTAGAAGTTTACTTGCAGAAAGACTTATTATGAGACATACACCAGAACTTAAATTCATATTTGATGAATCAATCGAATACGGAGCAAAAATAGAAAAAATTATAGAAGAATTACATAAGGATGATGACTAAAATGATAGAATCAATAAATAATTGCAAATGTATGAATGAACTTATACTAATAGGTAAAGTATTACCATATAATAAAGACTATGACTTATCTTTATATTCTAATCAAGAAGTAGAAGAAGGTAGTCTTTGTTTAGTAAATGATATAATAGATGATACTCATACAAATGAAATAAAAACAAAAAAAGAATTATATTCTATTGATTATTGTCCTATTTGTGGTAAAAAAATAGAATATAGAAAATTAAATGATTTTAAATTAAAAATGACTAAAAAATAATTAGTCATTTTTATTTACACTTTTAAGACTAAAAATGTAAAGTTTATTTACTTAAAATAAAAAAAATGATATATTTTAAATATATGGTAACAATAATAAAAGGAGGAAAAAAATATATGAGTAGACTTGTTTTAGATCCACCAACATTAATTCAAGAGGGAAATCATACTAAGGATATTCATGCTGATTTAGTTAGAGATACAAATGAAATGTACAATTTAGTAAATGAATTAATTAATAATGGGTTTGATTCACCTGGTGCTAGAACAATAGCAGGTAGAATTATGAAAACAAAAGATTCAGTACAAGAATTATTAAATAAAGTAAAGGATTATTCAGATTTCTTATTTTATGCTGCTAATACTGGTGCTAGTACTGATGCAAGTATAGCAGATAGATATAAAATTAATTATTAGGAGGATAAATATGAGTAATAATAAATCTAATGAAACAATTAGTATTGATTGGAGTAGAGTTGCAACAATTGTTGAAAGTTTAAGAAGAGATGCTGATGAAACCCAATCTAAATTTGAAGAATATGGTGCATCAGTAAAAAGAGCAGGAGCAGAAGATGCATATTATGGATCTTCTAGTGAATCATTTCAACAAGCATATGTAAGATTAAAACCAAGATTAGATGAATTTGTTGATTTAATTAGACAGTTTGCAACTATTATAGAAAGTGCTGGTAGTGATACTGCTGCTGGTGAAGCACAAATTAATAAAGCAGCACAATCTTTATAATTTTAAAAATTGATTTTAAAAACATTTCAAATTATAATTTTGAGATGTTTTTTCTTTATATTCTAATTTTAATATGTTATAATTATTTAAGAATAGATGGAGGTACTAAAATGGCAAATACAAATTCAGTTACTTCTGAAATGAATAAGCAATATATCTCTGGCAAAATTGAATATAATGGCCAGATTTATGAATATGATTTTGTATATGATAAAAATAATCCAAATGTTGGATTAGATGTTTTTTATCATGGATTTCATCGTGGTTCAGATACTGCTAATTATATGAGAAATGATGAATATGGGGTAGGACCTATATTTAATACTTATAAAACATCACAAAGTTCAGGCTTAATTGTATATCATGATTATAGTAAAAATGGAAGTGATTATTTAGAAGCATGTGATTTGATAGTAGAAGATATATCTAAAAAATATGGAATAAACTTTAGTAATATAAATAGATCAGGAGCAAGTTATGGCGATAATTATGCACTAGCATCTGGTATTAAATATAATTTAGAGAATGATGTTACATCACCAAATTTCATATCACTTTATGCAGATAGAATTTGGGAAAGTGGAAATCCTTTTAGTGGAACTAATAATGGATATATTAACACATTAACACAAGAGAAATTACATCAAGCATTAGGAAATACTTATTTAGTAGCATATGGAAATAATGAAAGTATTGATAAAGTTAAAGATTATACTGCTGGTGTTATTCTTGTTGAAGGACCAGGTTTAGATCATGATAATGGTTATAAAACTGCAATGAATCTAAATGCAATAGATTTTGCAAATGGATATGGTGATTTAACTAATATTAAAGATTATAGTATTTCATATTATAGTGGAGGAACTGGTTGGATTAGAAATATTTCATTAAGTGAATTAAAAAGGTATTTACCAGATATGTCACAAGAAGCAAAGTCAACATATTATTTAGAAGCAGGATCAAGTATAGATATAATAAAAAGCGATGGAAGTTTTTTAGGAAATGAAATATCAGATATAAGTGGTTTATTAAAGAGTACAAGAATAAATAATACAACAGTTTCAATGAATTCATATGTAAGTACAACGGATGTACCAAGTGCAGAACCAGAAATAATTATGAAGATGCTAAATGCATGTAAAATTTTATTTGAAAAAATATATACAGAATTAGTAATGATAAATGAAATAGGTGATGAATTTGCCAGAATGGATAATTTTTTAGCAGATATATCAGAAAAATTATCTATGAATGTACAATCAACAAAAATTCCAAGTGTTAAATTAGAAGCAACAACGGAAAAAGAATTTAATTATGAAATACCAGAAGAAATAATAACAAAAACTAATAAATTAAAAGAAGAATATGGAGTTCCAATAACTGATTCAACAGATGATACTTCTACAAGTGATAAACCATCAAATAATCCATCTGCTTCAGGTTCAGGATCATATGTGCCTCATACTTCTGGTGGAAGTAGTGGATCAAATACTTCAACAGGAGAAAATCCAAATAAAGAACCATCAAAAGAAGAAATACCAAAAGATGAACCTTCAAAAAATGAACCACCAAAAGAAGAACCACCAAAAGAAGAAATACCAAAAGATGAGCCATCAAAAGATGAGCCATCACAAGAAGAAAAACCAAGTACATCAAACCCAAATACGTCAAAGCCAAGTACTTCTAACAAGCCAAGTACATCAAAGAAACCAAGTATATCAAAACCAAGCACATCAAAACCAAATACTTCACAAGAAGAAAAACCACCAATTGTAGAAATACCAGATGAACCATTAAAAGAAGAACCAATAATACCAGAAGAACCAATAGTTGATATACCTGCTTCACCACAAGAGCCAGAAATACCAAATAGTGGAGTTATTCCAGAAACACAAGAAAACGATTCTAAGTTAGGAGATACATTAAAGACAATAGGAGGTTTAGCCGGAATAGGAGCAGCAGTGGGTGCAGGTGTATATGCAACACATAAAGTTCTAGAAAATAAAGAAAATAAAGAAGAAAGAGAAAATGAATATAATGACTATGATTATGAATCACAATATTCAACTGAAGAAACAAGTGAAACAGATGATGCACAAATAACACCATTTGTAACAGATGATATAGATAGTGAGGGTGATAACAAATGACAAAAGTATTAAGTAGTGATTTAACACAAGCAAATTCCTCAAATGTTATAACTTTATTAACACAAACAGCGGAAGATTCAAATAAACTATTAAATAGATTAAGTATGTTTGTTCATAGTTCTAAAAGTATATGTGTAGGTGGTGGCTATGATGCAGTAAGAGCAAAATTATTACTATACTATGATGCATTATCTAAGCAATCAAAAATATGTGTAAATTTATCAAATAATGTAGTATCAGCAAATAATTTTATGTTAAATTATATGGATGGTTATTCTGAATTAGATAATTCAAAATTACCTGAAATTGATCAATCAATAACTGAAGCGGATAGAACTTTAACTTGGTTAAAAGAACTTGTATATGATTATGAATATGATGAAAAAGGTGAAATAAAAAGTGTAAGTTCTCATACAAGAGGAGATCAATCATTAATAAATAGTTGGAGTGGAGTTTTGGATGAATTAAAAAAATTAAGAGAAAAATTAGAAGGATTAGAATATGCAGATTCATCAGCATTTGGAATAATATCAGATGTAGAGATGGATACAATAAACTTTATATCAGCAACTAATGGAATATCAAATAATTCATTTAGTAGTAAAAATTGCAAAACAAGTAAATTTATATCAGATGTTGAAGAAATACAAGCCCCACAATTAAATATGATTCAAAACACAGATGAAACATTAGTAGCAACTACACTATCATCTGCAAGAACAAAAGGCACAGGTAATTTATATAATGGTAATACTGCAATAAATTATTTACAAACAGATCCTCAATGGCAAGATACTGCTTGGCATAGTAGTGAATATAATGGTTTAGCAATGGCAGGATGTGGGCCTACATCAACTGCTGCAGCATTAGCGACAATTTTGAAAGATCCTTCAATAACACCTAAAACCATTGGAGATAAATATCCTTATAGTGGCACAAGCACTAATTTACCAAAAAAAGCAGCACAAGATGCAGGATTAGATGTAAGTGATAATATTTATACAAGTGAAAAAGGAGCATTTGATGCTGTATTAGAAAGTGGAGGTGGCATTATATTTAAGGCTGCTGAAGAAACAGAAAGATATAATGGTATACGATATTATGGAGGACACTATATTGCTATATTAGATCATAATCCAGTAACTGATGAATATACAATATGTGATCCATATAGTACTGAAAATTCTACTCAAACATGGAGTTATGAAGATATAACAAATGGTGTTAAAGATAATTGGTCTGCAGTTATAGCGCCACCAGGAGAGACTGTACGTGGTATTTTAGAAGAAAAAGGTATAACTCCTAGAAATGGTTTAAATGGTTTATATGATTAAATTTAATAAATAATAAGTAATTAAAAAGGACTAATTTTAAAACAATTATTCCTTTTTTTTCTTATATATTGTATAATTAAAAAAGGTGAGTTTATGAATGATAAAATTGAGTTTAGAGATTTAAAAGAACTCTATAATAGAAGTAAACCAGCATTATATTCTAAATTAAAAGAAATAAGAAGATTAAATTTTAATTTTGTAAATGAAAAAGATATATGGAATTATTTAGTAGATAATGTTTGGAATAATAAAACTAATTTAGAATTACATGAATTAATAAATGATATATTAAATGCAGATAATTATAAAATAAATGATTATGTTATGAAAAAATTAGATAAATTAAAAAGTGAAAATGATGAAAAAAACGATATGGAAAGTTTAATCTAGGAGGGAATTTATGAAAAAGTTAATTAAACCAATTTTAGTTTTAATATTAATAGTATTATTCGGATCATTTATGATAAAACCTATCATAAATAATATTTCATTTGGTATTGATTTACAAGGAGGATTTGAAATACTTTATAATGTAGAGCCACTTGAAGAGGGGGACACATTAAGTTCAGATGATTTAGAAAATACATATAAAGCAATAGTTAATAGAATTGATACATTAGGTGTATCAGAACCTGTTATTTCAGTAGAAGGGGACAATTTAATTAGAATACAACTTCCTGGTGTATCCAACGAAGAAGAAGCAAGAAATAGAATTAGTACAACAGCAGTATTATCTTTTAGAGATGTTAATGATAATTTACTTATGACTAGTGATGTTTTAGGTCGTCATGGTGCCTCACTTTCTCAAAATGAAAAAACATTTCAATATCAAGTTAAATTAGATATTAGTGATACTTCTAAATTTTATGAAGTTACAAAAGAATTAAGTGAAAAGGGAGACAATAACAATAAGATAATAACATGGCTTGATTTTGATAATCAAACTGATTCTTATAGTAATGTAGAAGGTACATGTGGAAGTTCTAATAACAAATGTATATCAGAAGCATATGTAAATGAAGGACTAAATAGTAGTAGTGTAGTAATTGAAGGAAGTTTTACAAAAGAAGAAGCACAAAATTTAGTAGATTTAATTAATAGTGGTTCTCTTCCTACTAAACTTACAGAAGAAGCAACACCAAGAAGTGTATCTCCATCTTTTGGTGAAGAAACTATATTAAAAACAGGTATTGCTGGGATAATTGCATTTGTTATAATTTCACTTATATTAATTATTAAATATAGATTAAGTGGTTTAATTAGTAGTGTATGTTTATTTGCATATATGATTTTAGTATTTGAATTATTTAATGGAGTAGATGGAGTACTAACTCTTACAGGTATTGCTGCGTTAATACTTGGTATTGGTATGGCAGTTGACTCAATTATTATAGCAAATGAAAGAGTTAAAGATGAACTAGCAAAAGGTGAAAAATTAAATGTTGCATATAAAGAGGGAAATAAAAGTAGTTTAACATCAATAATAGATGCTAATATCACAACATTTATAGCAGGAGTAATTCTTTATATATTTGGTGAATCATCTGTTAAAGGTTTTGCAACAATGTTATTAATAACAATTTTAGTAACAGCACTAACTACTGTACTTCTATATAGATTAATATTAAATGCATTTGTTAAATCTAATGTATTTAAAGATAAACAAAAATTATTATTTGGTAATTTAAGTAAAAAGAAAGAATTAAATTATGTAAAAATTGCTAAATATCCAATGATAGCATCAGGTGTAATAATCTTATTAGGTATTTGTTTTGTAGCATTTAAAGGATTTAATTTTGGAGTTGATTTTACAGGTGGAACAAATATTAATTTATCATCAAATAATGATATAGACTTTAATAAAGTAAAAGAAATAGTAAAAGACTATGATGTAAGAGATTATGACTATTATATAGGTACTAAAAAAGAAGGATACGTTGTATTAAATGATATATTAAATGAAGAAAAAGAATTAAAAGTTAAAAATCAATTGAATGATTTAGGAATAGAAACATCATCTAATGAAATTAGTACATTAGTTACAGATAGTTTAACTAAAAATGCTATAAAATCATTAATTTATTCATTAATTGCAATAATCATTTATGTAGCAATTAGATTTAATATTAATTATGCTATTAGTGGTATATTAATGCTTCTTCATGATGTACTTATAATACTATCTATATTTGCAATATTTAATATATCAGTAGATTTTATAATAGTTGCAGCACTTCTTACAATTATAGGTTACTCAATAAATGATACAATAGTTGTATTTGATAGAATTAGAGAAAATAGAAAGAAACTTTATAGAAATAAAAAACGTTTAACAGAAGAAGAACTTACAAATTTAGTAAACACATCATCAATTCAAACAATTAATAGAAATATTTGGACTAGTATTACTACAATAGTATCAATTGTTACATTACTTTGTGTTGGACTTAATGATATATTAACATTTAATATTGCAATATTAATAGGTTTAATAGCAGGTACAATATCATCATTATTAATAGGTCCAAAAGTATGGTTATTACTTGAAAGAAGAAGTATAAATAAACCTCTTGATGAAGATGATGATGAATTAGAAGAATTAAAAATAAAAGGAATTAACTCATAACTTCATAAAAGAAGGGAAGTGAAGATAATAAAAAATTATACTTATAATGATTTAATGGATATACTCTCTACATACATGGATAGTGTTTATATTGATTTTATAAATAAATATTATGAACAAGCAAAAATAATATATGATGGTATGAAAAGAGAAAATGGGGATGAGTATATAACTCATCCTATAAATGTTGCATATATCCTAGCAACATTAAAAATGGACCCACTTACAATAGGCGCGTCATTAATACATGAAGCAATATCATTAAATAAAATGACTTTTGAAGAAATAGAAGAAATGTTTGGAATAGAAACTGCAAATATTGTAAATGGTGTTACTAAAATTAGTAATTTAAAACAAACATTTAAAGTAAATAATCCAGAAAAATATAGAAGAATAATAGTAGGTCTTGCAGAAAACCCAGCAACATTATTTATTAAATTTGCAGATAGATTACATAATTTAAGAACATTAAATGTAAAAGATGAAGAACATAAACAATATATATTAGATGAAACTCAAAATATTTATATTCCAATTGCGCATAGACTTGGAATGAAAAAAATAAAAAGTGAAATGGAAGACTTGTGTCTTCAATATAATGATAGCGAAGGATATAATAAAGTATTAGATAGAATTAATTCAAGTAAAACAGAACTTGAAAAATCTCTTGCTAAAATGAAATATGAAATAATGCAAATACTAGAAGCACATAATATTAAATATCAAATATTATCACGTGTTAAATCAGTAAGAGGTATTTATAATAAACTTAAAAATGGTAAGAAATGGGAAGATATATATGATTTACTTGGAATAAGAGTTCTTGTTGATGATGTAGAAGATTGTTATAGAGTAATTGGTCTTGTACAAGCAAAATATCAACCAATACCAAATAGATTTAAAGATTATATTGCAAATCCAAAACCAAATTTATATCAAAGTTTACATACAACTATTTTTGGTGAAGATAAAAGAATATATGAGTTACAAGTAAGAACTTATGAAATGGATGAAATAGCAGAAAAAGGTGTTGCATCCCATTGGAGTTATAAAGAACATATTGATGGAAGTGTTAAAAATAATTTAGATAAAATATTAGAGCAATTTAGAGTTCTAGTAGAAGTTAATGATATTGAAAAAAATATGGATTTCTTTGTAAATATTAAAGATGAATTAAAAGGAAGTGACATATATGTTTATACTCCAAAAGGAGATATAATCGAACTTCCAAGTGGTTCTACTCCAATTGATTTTGCATATAAAATTCATAGTGAAGTAGGAAATACTACAACAGGTGCACTAGTAAACTCTAAAATGGTAAAACTAGATTATGAACTTAAAGATGGTGATTTAGTAGAATTAATAACACAAAAAGGACATGCTCCATCAAAAGGATGGTTAAAGTTTGTAAAAACAGATTCCGCGAGAAGTAGAATTAAATCTTACTTTTATAAAAAAGAAAGAGAAAAATATATTTCACTTGGTCATGAGATGATGGTAAGTGAATGTAAAAAGAGAAATTTAGATTTAAATGAATTATTAAATGATGAAAACTTAGAAAAATTATCTAAATCTCTTGGTATAGATACTATTGATGACTTATATTTTTCAGTTGCTACTATGAAATTTTTACCATCTTCAATATTAAATAGACTTGAAGTAAAAGAACCAAAAGCAAAAGTATTATCACTACCAAAGCAAAATAATAAAACTAAAAATGGTATAATTATCGCCGGATCTACAGATATATTATCAACTCTCGCAACATGTTGTAATCCTGTATATGGAGAAGAAATCGTTGGATACATAACTCGTGGATATGGAGTTAAAATTCATTCAAAGAATTGTCCTAATATAGATTTAAATAGTGAAAGAATTATTGAAGCAAAATGGGAGGATGACGTTGATAACAGATATAATGCTAAATTAAAAGTATATATTAATGAAGTAAGTGATATACTTTTAAATATTATTACACTTGCTACTAAAAAAGAAATAATTGTTGATTCAATTAATTTAATAAATAGAAATAAAGAATTATTTTATGATATAAATTGTAAAGTAAAAAACATTGATTCTTTACATGAGTTTATAGATGAGATAAAATTAATTAGTAGTGTAAAAGATGTAGAAAGGATATTTATTTAATGAGAGTAGTTATTCAAAGGAGTAAAGAAAGTAAAGTAACAATTAATGGTAAAGTAAATGGTAAAATAGACCATGGTTTTGTTATCTTAGTTGGTTTTACAAATGGTGATAATGAAAAAATCATTGATAAAATGGTTAATAAAATCATAAATCTACGTATATTTGAAGATGAAAATGGTAAAATGAATAAAAGTATATTAGATACAGGTGGAAGCATTTTGAGTATAAGCCAATTTACTTTATATGCAAATTGTAAAGAGGGAAGAAGACCTGCTTTTACTGATGCATTAAATCCAGATGAAGCAACTATTTTATATGATAAATTTAATAAAAAATTAAGTGAATATCTTAGTGTTCAAACTGGAATATTTGGAAGTGATATGAAAGTTTCAATATATAATGATGGACCTGTAACAATAATACTTGATAGTAATGAGTTATTTAAAAATGTATAAGTTTTTCTTGTGCATTTTTTTAATATAAGAAAGGAAGGTGTAAAAATATGAATAAGAAAGGATTAACATTAAAAAAACTACTAACAATAATATTTGTAGTGGCATTAATAATATTTGGGGTTTATTATTTAATGGGTGCATCTAAGAAAACAAAAGAAGCGGCATTTGTAAGTGATGTTCAAAATTTAATTAAATTTGCAAGAGACAGTTATGCCACTACTACATTATTAGAAACAGAAGAAAGTTGCTTTCATAGTGAGACAAGCCCTGTTAAATCTGGTACATTATTAAATGATAAAAGTGTAAAATATTACATTAGAGTAAGTGAGTCAGGACAAGTTTCAAAAATAGTAGTTAAAAATGATTTATTTGAATTTAGTGCAGAAGCAAATGCTATTAGTGAATCAGATGTTGGAAATCAAAAATCAAATAGAAAATATAAAGTAACAGAAGTAAATGAAAATACTACTCTTCCTGATTGTAAATAAAAGGAGAATTTATGAAAAAAAGTAATAAATTTATAATAATATTATTTATATTTTTATTGTTAATAGGAATATTTATTATAAAAATTTTACCTAATAAAAATGAAAAATATCTGCAAATAGTAGAAAGTAATAATTGCAATTATTCACCAGAGTTATACTCAGAATTTAATGATATAAAAATATATACATATTGTTTAGATAGTATTAAAATTAAAGATAAAGAATTAAAAGAATATCTACAAAATGATAATGATGTTATAGATGAATTAATTAGTAAACTAACATATAATACTACTCTTTATGATGGTGGAACAACTATTTATAAAGATACTAAAAATATTTCTAATAATGGTATTTCTTTAATAAAATGTAAAACATTAGATGGAGTAAATGATATTTATATTGGAAATAAAAATATGAATTTTAAATCAAATTTTTGTAAAAAAGATAATAAAACATTTGTAAAAACTTACTCAATATTAAGTGTAAATGAATACACAGAAGATCAATATGAAGATAATATACCTGTATCATATGCAAATTCATATAAAGTATTATTAGTAGATACAAGTGGAGTTTTAAGTGAAGTAATTATAAATAATTTATTTACTGATTTAAAAATTGGAAGTACTTATGATTTTGAATTTATGGGAGATGAAAATTATAATGTACAAGATATGTTTTTAAAAAATACAATAGTAGAAATAAGAAAAATAAAATAAATATTAAATAGAAATTGGAGTATCTAATTTCTTTTTTTAATTAATATTTTAAAATTATTGAAAAAGAGGTAAAAAAATGATAGTATTTTTATAGTAGGTGATAGTAATGAAGAA
>CANRJN010000035.1 GCA_947630945.1 uncultured Bacilli bacterium
TGAATTTGAAAATGATACAAATTATTTAGATCAACATTTTTTAATAGATAAATCTATTATTAATGCATTTGTTGATGCAGCAGAATTAAAAATAAATGAAAATGTTGTTGAAATAGGACCAGGTAAAGGTGAAATTAGTGATATAATAGCAAGAAGAGTTAAACATTTAACATTAATTGAAATAGATAGAAATTTAGAACCATTTATAAATGTTATTAAAGATAGACATAGTAATGTAGAAGTTATTTATGGAAATGCCTTAAATGTATTTATTCCAGAATGTGATAAAATTATGTCTGCTCTTCCATACTCAATAACAGAACCATTTATTGAAAAATTACTTAGATGTGAGTTTAAAGAAGCAATTTTAATTGTTGGTAAAAAATTTGCAGATAATGTACTTGAAAAAAATTTAAATAAATTGTCTCTTCTAACTAATTCATTTTTTAGAGTAGAAAAAGTTATGGACATAGCGCCTGATGCTTTTTCACCAGAACCACGTGTTATGTCTACAATGATTAAATTAACTAAATTAAAAAGAGAAGAATTAAATTATAGTTTTAAAAAGTTTATGTTTAGAGAAATGTTCTTTTATAGAAATAGAAAACTTAAAAATAATTTAATGGAAGCATTAATTGAATTTGTAAAATTACATGATAAAAAATTAACTAAAAAAGAAAGTAAAGCAATTATAGATAGTTATAAATTACCAAAAGAAACATTAAATAAAGAAATGGAAAATTTATCTAATGAAGAATATGAAATGTTATATAATTCATTAAAATAATTAAAATCACATAATATATCGTTTATTATGATATAATATATGTGATTTTTATTTAAGGAGTTTTATCATGATAGAAATAAGTTTAAATAAAGTTAATAAAAATTATGGATTTAATAGTGTATTAAATGATTTATCATTTGATATTAAAACAAATGAAATTACAGCGCTAATTGGAAGTAATGGGTGTGGTAAAACTACTACACTTAGAATTATTATGGGTATAGAAAGTCCTGATAGTGGTAGTGTATCTATTAGAAAAGATAGAAGTATAGGTTATTTAACACAAATACCATCACTTGAAGAAGATGATACTCTTGCTAATGATGTATATTTAAGAGGAGTAAAAGATTTAATAGAATTAGATAGTAAAATAAATGAATTTGTAAAAGTAATGGATTCAAGTGAAAAATCAATTAAGATGCTTGATAAAATGCAAGAAGAATTTAGAATTAAAGGTGGATATAATTTAAATGAAAAAATAGAAAAGATTAAATATGGTTTTAAACTTACAAATGAAATGTTAAATACAAAATATAATAATTTAAGTGGTGGAGAAAAAACAATTGTAAATCTAGCATCATTAATATTATCAAATCCTGATATATTACTTTTAGATGAACCTACTAATCATTTAGATATTGATACATTAGAATGGTTTGAAGAATATCTAAAAACATATAAAGGTACAATTGTAATTGTGAGTCATGATAGATATTTTTTAGATAGAGTTGTAAATAAAATAATATGTTTAGAAGGACATAAAGCAGAAATATATTATGGAAATTATAGTTATTATTTAAAGGAAAGTGAAAAAAGATTATTATTAGAATTTCAAAATTATAAAAATCAACAAAAACAAATAACTGCAATAAAAGAAGCAATTAAAAGATTACGTGAATGGGGTAGTAAGGGGGACAATCCAATCTTTTTTAGAAGAGCAAATGCTATGGAAAAAAGACTTGAAAGAATGGAAATTATAGATAAACCTAAAACTAAAAGTGAACTTAAAATTAATTTAGATGTTAATAATAGAAGTGCAAATCAAGTTTTAACTATTAAAGATTTAGATTTAAGTGTTGAAAATAAAGAATTACTTGTTAAATCAAATATGAGTGTAAACTATAAAGAAAGAGTTTGTTTAATGGGTAAGAATGGTACAGGTAAAACTACTTTAATTAAAAATATATTAAATAATACACATGATAATATTAAAATAGGTGTAAATACTAGCATAGGTTATATCCCACAAGAGATTAGATTTGAAAATGAGGAACTTTCAATTTATGAATATATGAGAAAAATATTTAGTGGAAGTGAAAGCACTCTTAGAAGTAAATTATATAGATTTTATTTTGATGAAAATTCAATTGATAAAAAACTAAAAAATATTAGTGGTGGTGAAAAGGTTAGAATTAAACTATTAGAATTAATATTAAAGAAAGCAAACTTTTTAATATTAGATGAACCTACTAACCATATAGATATTGATACAAAAGAAATATTAGAGTCTTCTCTTGAAGAATTTGATGGAACTATATTGTTTATATCTCATGATAGATATTTTATAAATAAACTTGCAACTAAAATAGTAAGAATTGAAAATAAAAAATTAGTTACTTATATGGGTAATTATGATAGTATCAAAGATATTAAAGTATCTTCAAAAGAAAATATTAAAGAAGAATATAAAAAGATTGTTATTAAAGGAAGTAATAGATTAAATGAATTTTTAAAAGATGCTAATAAAATAGAAGAGATTAGTATTGGATGCAATTCTAATGTTTATAAAATAAGAAAGAAAAGTAAAGTTTATTTTTTGAAAGTTGCTAATCATTTAAGTAAAGAATCAATAAGACTCGATTATTTAAAAGATAAATTAAGTGTACCTGAGAAATTATTTTATGAAAAATATAATGGTAAATCATATATTCTTACTAAATCTATGCCTGGTCAAATGTTATGTAGTGAATATTATTTAAATCATAAAGAAGAGGGTATAGATATTATAATTGATGCTTTTAATCATTTATATAATATTGATTATAGTGACTGTGTAATAGATGAAACTATTGATGAAAAAATAAGAAGAATAGAAGAAAATTTTAGTCTAATAAAAGAAGAGGATATTGATAAAAAAATACTTGATAGATTTCATACAAAAGAAAATATACTTAAATATTTAAAAGGTAATAAGCCAAAACAAATAATAGGTTTTACTCATGGGGATATGTCACTTCCTAATATTTTTGCAGATAATAATAAGTTTTCAGGACTAATTGATGTAGGGGATGCAGGAATAAGTGACATATATTATGATATAGTAATTTGTGAAAAATCAATTGAAAGGAATTATGGTAAAGAATATGTTGATATGTTTTATGATAAACTTGGTATAGAAAAAGATGAATTTAAAAGTGATTATTATAGAATCTTATTAAGTGTAATGTTTTAATTTTAAAAATATATAAAAAAATAATAAAGTAATTAATTTTAAGTAAACAAAAACTATTGATTGAACTAATTTCTTTCAATAGTTTTTATATTAATCTTTTCTCTTTTTATTTAGCCAATTTTTCCCATCAATTATTCTTGTTACTAACATACTTGATGCTGAGTCACCTACAACATTTAACATAGTAGCAGGTGGGTCTATAATAGTTGCAATAATAGTTAGCATTCCAAGTGATGTAAGTGGGAAACCAAGCATAGTAATAATTAATGTTTCAGAAATAGTACCACCACCAATTGGAACAGCAGTTACAAGTAATGTAGCAAGTAATGCAACACCTAATACTTTAAGAGTGGAAATGTCACTTCCAAATAAATATACTAAGAACATAATTTTAAATACACTACCTATAATAGAACCATCTTTATGAAAACTTGTTCCAAGAGGAATTGTTGTATCTGCTATATCATCTGGAACACCAATATTTTTAGCACATCTAGTATTAACAGGAATTGATGCAGCAGAAGAACAAGTTGCAAGTGAAGTAAGAGTTGCAGGAATTATATTTTTCCAATATAGAATAAATCCTTTTTTACCACCAGCCATAAATGCATAAAGTGAATAAACTATAAAATAGAAAAGTATTGCCACAACAGTATAAATTATAAATGTTTTACCATAACCAATCGCGATCTCACCACCAAAAGTACCAACTAATGATGCAAAATAACATCCAAGACCAATAGGTGCATAATACATAATTATTTGAATAAATTTCTGTACTACCTCATTTGCACTATCTAAAACATCTAAGAATTTTTGACCTTTCTCTTTTGATAAATTAATACTTATACCAATTAAAATTGAGAATACAATTAATGCAATCATATTATCTCTTGTTAATAATAAAGAAAAGTCTCCAACACTAATTGCACTAATAGTTCTCTCTAAAAAATTAACATCCTCTTTTTCAGCAGTTACACCAGAATTTAATACTTCTTTAATTGCATCCCCATCTTCTACATTAACAAGTTTAAATGATTTTGTACTTGCAATACCAACAAGAACACTAACAATAGAAGTAAACACAAAAACAAGTATAATTGTTCCTAAAATTTTTCCAATTCTTTTAGGTTGTTTCATTTTACCTAATGATGTAGTAATAGTTAAGAATATCAAAGGTACAATAATAACTAATAATAAATTTAAAAATAAATCTCCAAATGGACTTAATACAGTTGCTTTTTCTTTAAATACAAGCCCGATAATAGTACCTAATATAATAGATGCGATTAAAATTAATGAAGACTTATAATTTTTTATGAAATTTTTCATAAATACTCCTTCCACTAATAATTATATATGTTTATAATTTAAAAAGTCCATTTTTTACACTCCACACTAATTCCACAATAAAGTAGTTTCTAATAATAAAAAATGTTATAATTAATTTATGAAGAAACATTATATCAAAATGAATAACAATAAAAATTATTTATCTTTTGGAAATATTGTTAGTATTATTAAAGAAGTATCTAATAATAAAAATGCCATGCAGATAGAAGTTTTTTCATGTGTATTTGATATTAATGATGTAAATGTTACAACTATTAATAATTATTGTATAGGTATAAGAGCGATAGGTCTTGAATACAAAAAAATATTTGTGGATAAATATGAATTATTTAAAAATAATAAAAATGTATTTATTAAAAATATTCTTTCTATATTAAATTTACTTGATGATAAAATATATATTGAAAATAATAATTCTATTGAACTTATAAATAATAATGAAAAATTAAATTTAGTTATATTAAAATTAATTGAAATTTGTAATAATGATGAACATATCAATTCACAATTTATTAACAATTTAAATACGCTTTCTAATTATGAAAAATTTATTGAACTATTAAATTATGCTATTAACATAAATAAACAACCTGTTTTTACACAAGATATTAACATTAAAATTAATAAAAATGAATTAGATGAATACTTAACATTAAAATTATACTATGGACAAAGTTATATTAGTTCACTCTTAAATCTTGCTAGTAAAAATAATATGTACGCGTGTGCTGATATAGGTTCTTTATATTTTGATGGAGTTATAGATGGAAAAGTAAATTATGATAAATCTTTTGAATACTATATGATTGCTGCTAATAAAAATCATCCTAAGGGTAGTTGGATGATTGCTAATTTAATATTTACTAAAAGAGTAAAATATGATTTTGAAACTATGTGGAAATATTTACAAAAATCAATAGAACTTGGTAGTGCTGCTGGATATAATACATTAGGACTTTGTTATTTAAAAGGAATTAATCCTGAAAATAAAATAGATATAAATCTAGCAAAACATTACTTTGAGTTATCTAGTGAACAAGGATACGTGTATGCTTTTAATAACATAGGAAGAATTTATGAAAACGAAAATAATATAGAAGAGGCAATAAAATATTATAAAATAAGTGCAGATATGATGGAAAGTTGGGCTTTAAATAAAGTAGGTGAATATTATAGATTAAATAATGATTTAAAAACAGCATACCTATATTATTCTAAATCTATTGAATGTCCTTTAAATGAAAGAAATGCTTATGCATATTATAACCTAGCAGAATATTATTATAAAAATGGTTATAAAGAATTAAATATAAAAAAAGATATAAATAAATATAATGAATACATAAATTTATTCAATAAATTAAAAAAGTAATATTATTTTTTAATATGTATAAAAACTAATATTACCTTTACTACAATATAAATTATATAAGATGAAAGACTTATTAAAGTCATATAAAATAATAAATTTTTTAATGCTTGTTTATCATAAAAATAACAAAGTAAAATAAATGTTATAAGAAATAGTGATAGTTTAACTAATTTAGTAGTTACATTATAAACAGAAGTATTTTTTGATTTTTGTTTTAATATATATTTTTTAAATCTAATAATATAATCTTTAAAAAAGTAACATAAAATTATAAATAATAATATAACACTACCTATTAAATAACTTATATTTCCTATTTTAAATATTAAATCATACTTATCAAAATTTACTTTCATTAAATAAATAATAAACTTAAATAATGATGTAAGAATTCCAAATATAAGAAATATACTATTTAATATAATTAATTTCTTAATAAATTTATTATTTTTAATAAAATTAATAATCTTATTTTTCATGTTTTCTCCATTTTTGTAAATAAAAATTAGAAATTAATCTAATTTTATTTATTTTTTTGAGTATTTACAATTAATAAATAAACTAGTTTAACAGATACTATAAGAATAAGAATTAATGTAATTAAACATAAAATATCACTAGATAATCTAATTATAATTTTTGATTCATTAAGATATGCTACAAATAATCCAGCAAGACCAATTAATACTATTTTAGATAGAAATTCTAATATATTATCTAAATGAATTAAATCTTTTTTATCAGTTTCATTTATTCTTCTTAGTTTTTTATAATCATAATTATTAAATACATAATCTACAAAGAATAAGAATAGACAAGCAAATCCTAAATCATAAAACCAATCTCCAATATAAAATACTAATTCATAATTACCTAAATTTAACTCATTATATCCTGCATAAACTTGAAATAAAGAAGTTAAAAATCCAAGAATCATAAATACACAACCAAGTACTATATAAACTCTTAATGATTTACCTTTCTTAGTATCTAAATATGATGCTACCTCATTTTCTATTTTGTCTAACTCATCTGTCTCTTTTTCATTCTTTTTTTCCATAAAACTACCTTCCTTCATATAAATTATAAAAATTTTTATTTTATAAGTATATTAAATCTTAATTATTTTACAATTATTATGTAAATTTATTTTAAATTATTAACTATTTCTTTAAATTCAGTACCTCTATCTTCAAAACATTTATATTGATCCCAAGATGCAGATGCTGGGCTTAAAAGTACAACTTCATTTTGCGTAGCATTTTTATATGCTTCATTAATTGCTTCTTTTAAATTATCAACTACAATAGTTTTAATATTAAGCGTGTCCATTTCAGTTTTAATTCTATTTTTACATTCTCCAAAACAAACAACTAATTTTGTATTTTTTAAATAATCTTTTAATTCTAAAAAACTTTGAGTTCTCTCTAAACCTCCTAATAATAATATAGTAGGTTTTGAAAAAGCTGAAAGTGCAATTTGAGTAGAAGTTATATTAGTTGCTTTTGAATCATTATAAAAGTCTATTCCATTTAAATTTCTTACAAATTCTATTCTATGTTCAACTCCACTAAAATCTTTAATTGCATCTACAATAATATCATTTGAAATATTTAATTCTTTTGCAATCATAATAGCACACATAATATTTTCATAATTATGTTTACCTTGTAATTTAATATCATTTATATTTAATATTTTTTCATCATAATAATAAATATCATTATCTAATAGATAAGCACCATCAATTTTTTCACTACTTGAAAAATATTTTTTTGTACTTTTTATATTTTGTGTAATTCTATATGCATCTTTATTATCATGATTAATTATTGCTATATTCTTACTTGTATGATTTTGAAATATTCTAAGTTTTGTCTCATTATAATATTCTCTTGTTCCAAACATATCTAAATGTGCTTCAAAGATATTAGTAAGAACTGCAATGTCAGGATTAAAATCATAAAAATCATGAAGTTGAGGAACACCTATTTCCATAACTAAATAATCATTTTCTTTAATATTATCTAAAATTTGACATAATGGAAAACCAATATTACCAGCAAGGTGTGTTCTATTAGGAAAAGCATTTCTTACTATTTCATAAGTTAGAGATGTAGTAGTAGTTTTACCATTAGTACCTGTTATTGCAATTAACTTAACACCTTTTGGGAGTAAATGATAAGCCATTTCAATTTCATTAATTATTTTAATATTATGACTTTGTGCATATATTAAATATTTATGGTCAAATTTTACACCTGGATTTTTAATTAAATAATCAAAACTTTCATCTAATATATCATCAGGATGTGAACCTAATATTACTTTTACACCAAGACTCTCTAATTCTTTAACATGATTTTCATCTTGATTTTCATTTTTATCATTTAATACAATTTCATTATTTCTTTTTGCAAGAACTTTTGCGGCTTCATAACCACTTCTTGCCATACCTAATATAAATATTTTTTTATTTTCAAACATTTGAATCACCTACTTAATTATACAACAATAATTCGTATCTTTTAAATAATGTTTTAAATTTTACATATAAAAATAATCTTTATCTTTATTTTTATTAGAAAAAATGATATTATTTTTAAAGATAGAAAGGGTAGTTTTATGAATAATAAATTAACATATATATTTGGACATAAGAATCCTGATACAGACTCTGTTTGTGCATCAATTGCTTTATCATACTTAAAAAATCAATTAGGATATAATACTATACCTTGTATTCTTGGTAATATAAATCCTGAAACAAAATTTGCACTTGATTATTTTGGTGTTAAAACACCTAGACATTTAAATGATGTTAAATTACAAATAAAAGATGTTTCTTATCATAGAAATTCTTATATAGATAAAAATTTATCAATAAAAGATGCTTTCGATTATATGAATAAATATTCACTTACGGGTATTCCTGTTGTTGAAAATAAAAATAAATATTATGGTTATGTCTCACTTAAAGAAATAGCACGTGAAGTAATAAACGGTAATTATCATAGAATAGATACATCATATGGTAATTTAATTAATATATTAAAAGGAAAAGAAGTATTAAAATTTGATAAAGAAATAAAAGGTACAGTTCTAGCAGCCGCTTTTGCTAAGGATACTTTTTTAGAAAGAGTAGTTTTAGATAATACATATATTTTAATAGTTGGTGATAGAAAAGTAATTTTAGATTATGCAGTTGATAGTAAAGTTAAACTAATAATAGTAGTAGGAGACTTAGAAATAAGTGATGACACATTACATAAAGCAAAGAAAAATAGAGTTAATATAATTAGAACATCTTATACTAGTTATGAAGTATGTAAATTAATATCATTATCAAATTATATTAAACATTTTGTTAGAAATGAAAGTGAAAGTTATACTTTTAATGAAGTTGATTATTTAGAAGATTTTTATGAAAGAAGTAGAACTTTAAAACATACAAATTATCCAATATTAAATAATAAAAATGAATGCAAAGGTGTACTTACATTAACAGATACAAATAATGTAGAAAAGAAAAAAGTAATACTTGTAGATCATAATAATTTTAGTCAAAGTGTAGATGGACTTGAAGAAGCAGATATATTAGAAATAATAGATCATCATAATATTGGAGATATTAATACTAAAAAACCAATTAATTTTAGAAATTCATCTTGTGGTAGTGTTAGTACAATTATATATGATTTATATAAAGAAAATAATATTTCTATTCCTAAGAGTATAGCAGGGCTTCTAGCATCCGCGATAATTTCTGATACTTTATTATTAACATCTCCTACAACTACTATGAAAGATAGTGACGCGTTAATAGATTTATCAAAAATTGCTAAAATTAAATATAAAACATATGGAATGGAACTCTTAAAAGCAGGAATGAGCATTAGAGGACTTTCTAATGAACAGTTATTACATAAAGATTTTAAAACATATAGAGTTGATGATGATATGATTGGAATAGGTCAAATACTTACAAGTGATTTTAATATGATTAAAAGAAAAACAAATGATTTAGTTAAATATTTAAATGAAGTTTCATCAAAAGAAAACTTTAAAGTTTTAGCATTATTTATAACTGATATTTTTGAAAATAAATCTTATTGTTTATATAATGAAAGTGCTAGTGAAATAATAAGATTAAGTTTTAAATTAGATAAAATATATGAAGGAGTTATTCTTGATGGTGTAGTATCTAGAAAAATACAAATTGCTCCATATATAATGGATACTATTGATAAGTAGGTGAAAAATGAATAATCAAAATATAATGAATGATTTAAATTTAATAATGTTAAATATACCAGATAATTTAACACCACTTGAAAAAGCAAGATGGGTTTATATAAAATCAGGTGAATTATTTAGTTATGATTATAATTTTTTAAATGATGAAGAGTCACAAGTAAGATATGAAGAAGATTATATAAATAGATATGAAACTTGTGAAGAAATAAGTAGTATTTTAAATTTAATGCTTAATAATATTGATGAAAATATTAAAAGTGAAGTTATTGAAAGACCACTAACTATAAGAGGTACTCCAAGAGCGCATAAATGTAATTTAATAACATTAAATACAGGTGAAAAATATATTTTAGATTTAACATTAGATTTATTTTTAATACAATCTGGTTTTCAAACTAAAAATTTTGGTTTTAGTACAACTATTTATGGAGATGAAGATATTTTATCATTAAATGAATGTGAAGAAATGGATAAGAAAATGGGACTTATTAAATTTGGAGAATATACTGATAAAAAAATAAATGACGCGAAAAGTAGAATAAATAGTCCTAAAAATAAAGATTTAAGTTTTCAAGAGTCTGTTAAGTTAAGAATAGAAGAAATTAATAAACTTATGTATAAATTTGTTGGTTTTGGTGAAGGAAAAGATTTAATTATTAAATTATTTGGTGAACTTATGGGTTATTATTTTAAAGAATTTTATTTAACTTATGATAAAGAAATGATAACTTGTTTAAAAGTATCAGATTATGAAGATGAGATGTGGTTTATTTATTCATCTAAATTAGGTTTAATGGAAACTACACAAGATAATATTAGTGAAATGCTAGATAATGGATGGCAAACAAAAAGCACTTCTTTGGAAGAAATGCTAAATTCAAGTTCTTTAAAATAGAACTTTTTTAATTTGATAATATTTCATGAATTAATTCTTCTTTATTGCCTAAATCTACATCTTCTATTCTATCTACTCTACATTTTTCACATGTTAAAATTGCATTCATTTTGCTTATTGATTCATTTATATCATCATTTACAATAACATAGTTATATTTAGATACTTCATTTATTTCTTTATATGCAGTTTTAAATCTTTTAAGAATTTGTTCTTTTGTTTCTGTTTTTCTAGCAACAAGTCTTTCTTTTAATATTTTCATAGATGGTGGCATTATAAATATAAATATTGCATCTTTTCTTATTTCATTTACTTTTCTAGCACCCTCTATATCTATTTCTAAAATAACATCAAGTCCTTTATCTAAATTATCATTTACTGCTTTGATAGGTGTTCCATAATAATTATCAGAATAATTAGCATATTCTAAATATTTATTATTTCTAATATTATTTAGAAATTCTTCTTTTGATATAAAGTTATAGTCAATACCATTTTTTTCATTTTCTCTTGGAAGTCTAGTTGTATCTGAAATTGACATTACAATATTATTTCTTATTTTTAAGAGCATTTGATTTAATGTACTTTTACCACATCCAGATGGTCCTGAAACTACAATTAATAATCCTTTTTCATTACTTTTAATCATATATATTTCCTCTAAAATAAATATATCATTTTAAATAATTATTATCAATGTATAAAATAGAAAAATAAGTTAAAAATAATAATGGTGAATAAATATGGATGAAAATTTGGAATTAATGATGCACGTTTATAAAACTGCTGAAATGGGAGCATATTCTACAAATAGTTTACTTTCTAATTTAAAAAATAAAGAAAATAAAATTAAACATGTATTAGAATGTGAACTTAAAGAATATCAAAAATTTATGGAAGAAAGTAAAAATATTTTAAGTGAAAATGATGAAGAAGCAAAAGGTAGTGGACTTATGGCAAAAATGGGTAGTGATATGGGTATTGCTATGGAAACTATGAAAGATAATAGTGATGCTGCGATTGCTCAAATGTTAGTTGAAGGATTTACTATGGGAACAGTAGAAATGAATAGTAAAATTAAACAATATAAATCAACTTGTGATAAGTCAATGCTTAAAATTGCTAAAAACTTTCTTAAATTTCAAGAAAATGAAATAGAAAAATTAAAAACATTTATGTAAAGACATTATTAAAATTTAAATAATGTCTTTTTATTTTATTTTATTTATGTTATACTAAATTAGAAAATAGAAGAGGTGTTGAAATGAAAAAAATTAAATATTTAATGTTAATAAGTAGTTTATTAATGTTAACAGGTTGTGTTAAAAATTATAATACAATGACTATCAAAAATGATAAGAGTATGATCTATGAAAGTGAAATCTTAATATCTGATAAAATTAAAGATACAATGGAAGAAAGTTTTAATAGAGAAGAATATGAAAATGCAGGATTCACAATATCAGAAGCAAAAGAAGATGGATATTCTGGTTATAAATTTACTAAAAAATATGATGATATTGATAAATATTCAAATGCAACGGGAGCAGAAGTTACAATTAGTGATATTTTAGATGGTAAATTTGATGATAAAATTTTATTTAAAGTTCAAAAAGGATTTTTAAAAAATACTTATACTGCAACATTTAAATATGAATTTGATAGTGATGAATATACAAATGATAATACTATTGATATAGAAGATAATAATGAAAATGCAACAGAAGATGAAAATAATGGTACAACTACTGAAAATCCAGAAATAGATAATAATTTAAATGATGAAAATACAAATACAACAACAGATAATAATACATCAATTGATGAAAATGATACAGATACACCAACTGATATACCAACAGATGAAAATAATGAAGGTAGTGGTTCATTAGATGATTTAAATGAATTAACTTCATTAATGCAAGAAATGAAATTTACTTATAAATTAGTATTACCATATAAAGCAATATCTAATAATGCATCTACTGTAAGTGAAGATGGTAAAACATTAACATGGAATTTAGTTAGTGATGGAATTTCTAATATTAATTTCTCATTTAGTGTATATAATTTAACTAATTTATTAATTATTGTAGGTGGAGCAGTATTATTAATAGTACTTGTTGTTGTAATAATTGTAGTTATTAAAAATAAAAAAGGTAGTAAAGATACTTTAATTCATACAGATTATGATCCAAATTTAGCAAATAATACAGCAAATAATGTATCAAATGCAGTTGATACAACTGCTACTAGTAGTATAGTAGAAACACCGACTCAAACAAATACAGTAGTTGAGCCTACAAATACAACAACTCCAATTGGAGAAGTTAATACACCTGTTACTCCTAGTGGGATAGTTCAAGAAGTAACTAGTGCTCCAATTGATACAGTAGCACAAAATAATGTTGTTACTAATGAAATTCCAGTAGCGGAAGTACCAACACCAACTTCTACAAATATAGAAAATGTAGTATCTGAAAGTACACCAACTACTCAAAGTGTTCAAGCACCAGAAGTTGCAGTAGTTAATGAAAATCCAATGCCAACAAATAATAGTTTAGAAATAACTCTTCCAAGTGAAGAAACTGCAAAACAAGTTGAAGTAGTACCAAAAGAAGCAATGTTTGTTACTCCAAGTAATGCCTATGAAGAAGCAGCACCTGTTGAAGAACCTCCAAAAGAAGTAATCGAAGTACCAAATGCTGTTGAACTTAATGATGATAAAAATTTACAAGGTTAAAATATTTAAAAAACATATAAAAAATCCTAATTTGTGTTTAAATTAGGATTTTATTTTCTTATAGGAAAGTTCAAGGAAATAAAAAAGAGAAAAATAAAATAAAAAAAGCATAACAAAGAAAATTCAATTAATA
>CANRJN010000036.1 GCA_947630945.1 uncultured Bacilli bacterium
TTATACTCATATGGAACATTAAATACTAGATATCTATTTCTATTTTTATAATCACTACTTAATATATAATTATTTACGAATTTTATTCCTTCTTTATATTCTACTAATTCTGCCTTTATACACATTGGCATTATTGCCACCATTATTAGAATTATATATATATATATTACGAGACACTTTCTTCATTATTATCACCTACTATAAAAATACTATCATTTTTTTACTTCTTTTTCAATAAATTTAAAAAATAAAATTATAAAAATAGATAAAGATTTTATTAATATTTTCTATAATAGAGAATTTGATGAAAATATTTTAGATTAATATAAATGAAAAAACTTAAAGACATTTATGGATATCTTTAAGCTTTTAAACATCATTTTATAACACACTTTCAATTATAGAAATCACAAAATAAATTAATCTTTTAATTCTATAATTTTATGTTTATTTGGATCAACTAATATTTTAACTGCTGAATCACTACCACTTGTAAGTCTTTCAAATGAATGTTGTACATCTTCAAGAGTTACAATATCATCTACAAATTTTTCTAAATTGATTTTTTTATCACTAGCAAGTTTAATAACTGCATCAAATTCGATTGGTTTATAAGCAATAGAACCTTTAATATTAATTTCTTTCATAACAGCAGATACTAGTGGAACACTAACATTACCAAGTGAAATACCTACCATTACTAAATTACCATTTGGTCTTGTAAACACAATTCCAGATGTAAGTGCAGGACTATTACCACAGCAATCTGCTACTACATCAAAACCATTACCACATTCTGTTTTAGCAAATAATTTCTCAGGTAATTTTGGATCTAAGGCATTAAACCATTCATCTGCAACTCCTAATTTTACTGATTTTTCTCCTCTTGCTGGATTTGCTTCACTAACTGCTACATAAGATGCTCCTCTTAATTTAAGAAAATATGCAGTAAGTAAACCTATAATTCCACCACCAATAACTAGTGCTCTATCTCCTTTTTTAACATTAGAAATATTTACTGCTCTAAGTGCTACGGCAGCAGGTTCTATCATTGCACCTGTTTCAAATGTAACATTATCTGGTAAATGTCTTACCATATCTTCTCTTACTAATACTCTTCCACCAAATCCACCAGGATATTTTAAACTAAGTCCAATTGCATCTTCCCATGTATGTTCACATATTTGTACATTACCACTCCTACATTCATTACATTTTAAACATGGTGAAATTGGAAGAGCAGTTACTCTATCACCCTCTTTAAATTTTTTACTTCCACCATTATCTATAACAATTCCACTAAATTCATGTCCCATGACTAAACCTTTAGGCTCACCTGAAACCCAATAGTGAATATCACTTCCACATATTCCAGCCTTAATAACATCTATTAAAATATAACCTGGCTTTCCTACTAACGCCTCTCTACTCTCTACTACTAATTTTTTTGGTCCTGCAATTGCTACACATTTCATAACATTACACCTCTTTCTATTCTCTTTAATTTTAACATAATAAAAATAAAAATGCACTATATTTTAGTGCACTTTACTAATAATTTTCTGCTTTTAATTCCATATAACTTTCTGGATGTTTACATACAGGACATACTTTTAATGCTTTCTTTCCTTTGTATACATGTCCACAATTTCTACAAATCCAAATTTTTTCTTCATCGCGTTCAAATACCAAATTATTTTCAATATTTCCAACTAATTTTAAATATCTTTCTTCATGATGTTTTTCTATTTCACCAACTTGTTCAAATAACATAGCAATTTGTTTAAATCCTTCTTCTCTTGCAATTTCAGCAAATTCTTTATACATTTCTGTCCATTCATAATTTTCTCCATTTGCTGCATCTTTTAAGTTTTCAAGAGTTGATGGAACATCTCCACCATGTAATTCTTTAAACCATAATTTTGCATGTTCTTTTTCATTTTCAGCAGTTTCTGTAAATATTGCTGCTATTTGTTCATATCCATCTTTTTTAGCCTTAGATGCATAATATGTATATTTATTTCTTGCTTGACTTTCTCCTGCAAATGCAGTCATTAAATTTTGTTCTGTTTTACTTCCTTTTAATTCCATAATTAACCTCAACTTTCTATTTAAAATTATACATATTAAAAAAAGTAATGTCAATAAAACATTACTTAAATTTATTACATTTTTGTTACTTGAATTAAGTCTACTTCAACAGGTGTTTCTTGTCCAAATAAGTCTATTAATACAGTAAGTTTTTCATTTTCTTTATCTTCACTTTCAATCTTACCAGACATACCATTAAATGGACCATCTATAATTGAAACTGTATCTCCTACTGTAACATCTGTATTGATAGGTTTTGCTTTTTCTTCTCCATCGCCTATGAATTTTTTAACTTCTTCATCTGATAGTGGAATTGGTTTTGCTCCTTTTCCAGAAGACCCAATAAATCCTGTTACTCCTGGTGTATTACGAACAACATACCATGCTTCATCAGACATAATCATTTCTATTAATACATAACCTGGAAACATTTTACGTACCTTTTCTTTTTTAACACCATCTTTTACTTCAATTTCTGTTCTTTCTGGGATAACAACTCTAAATATGTTATTTTCCATACCCATACTTTCACGTCTTGATTCTAGATAGTCTTTAACTTTTTGTTCATGTCCACTATATGCATTAACAACATACCATAATTTCTTTTCTTCTTCCATTAGAATAACCCCCTTACAAGTGCAAATATTGCATCAAGTGCATAAAAGAATAATCCAAAGAATACAAGCATAGTTATTGTTATACAAGAATATTTAACTAAACTTTTTCTATCTGGCCATCTTGATGCTACTGCCTCTTTTTTAACACCTTTAAAAAACTTTTTAATTCCTTTCACAAAAATCCCTCCAAAAAAAAACACTTCTTTGTGTAATTAAATATTATCATAAATAATTAACTAATTCAAGTGTTTTTTGTTCAATTATAAAAACTTATGAAATTAATCCATAAGTCTATTTACAATCAAGTTCTGGATAAAGAGATGTTCCTAGTTTCCAATTGCATAATGTATAACCTGACAAATTACTATCTATTTCAGTTAAATTAATACTATTTTTATTTTCATTTAATAAATTTACAAATGATGCATTCTTTATATCATTAAGTGTTTTTATAGTTCCGATTCCATCTTTATTTGATGCTAAAGATACTCTATCATCAAAATAACTATTTGAAATTGAAACTGATGAAGTTGCTAATATATTACCTATACCATATTTTGTAGTACCTAATAATTCTCCAGCATTATATACATTATTTACTGTTATTGGTCCACTATTTTGAAATATTCCATTAGATGTAGTGGTTCCATTTACTTGTCCAATGTTATATGAGTTAAAAATCATTGCAGAAGAATTAGATGCATAATTTCCAAATATACCTGATGCTGGACCAGGAGAAGTTATTGTACCAGTATTATATGAATTTAATATATATACTATTCCTGGTGAAGCAAATCCTAATACTCCTCCACAACCATCATCATCAACAAATTGAAAGCAATTTACTTCACCTAAAGAAGAAGTATTGTCTAAATATAATGTTCCTGATGTATTTTTATGTCCAACTACTCCTCCACCTCTTCTTGCACCAATAATATTACCAGAATTATGTGAATTTATTATAGATGTAGAACTTGCTACCCTCCCTACTATTCCACCTGCATTTAATTTAAAACTTGATTTATTAATATTATTTATAATATTTCCACTATTATTACAATTTTTAATTATCAGAGGTGTTTTAACATTTCCTGCTATTCCACCTGCTTTTTGTTCTGTAGCAGTACTATCTTCTACTGATATTGTACCATAATTATTACAATTAGTAATTTCAGTATTTATTGATTGAGTTTCAATAGTAGCAATAATTCCACCCATTCCTGTTGCTCCCATTTTATTAGTAATATTGCCATAATTATTACAATTTGTTATAGTAAGAGTACCATAATTTACTCCAACTATTCCACCAGTACTATTAGAATTATCTATATTTCCATGATTATCACAATTTGTTATAGTTACTGAACCATCAGGATGTACATCACCTAATATACCGGCTACTTTGTCTCTACTAGAAGAAGTATAAACATCTGCATAATTATGCAAGTTTGTTAAAGTATTATTTTCATAAGCCATACCTACTATTCCACCAGCACTTCCCCTATTTACAATATCACTTCCCATATCTGGAATTTCTATCCTTCCATATAATGTTAAATTTTTAATAATAGAATTTTTTATTTCTCCAAAAAATCCATAATATAAATGAATATCAGGAGCAAATTTATTATCTTTTTGTATTAAAATATTATTTATTTTATGATTATTACCATCAAATATACCACTAAAGCAAATAGAATCATCATTATTAATATCTAAACCAATAGGTGTAAAGCCACTTCCTGTAGTTAATTCTTTTATTAATGTTTCACTACCATTTATTCCATTTATATCTCCATAGTCTGTACTTTCACTATTTTTATAACTACTAGGACTTTTAAAATCTAAGTCTCTTGTTAATACAAAATATTTTCCTTCATAATTATTTCCATCATTTACATTATTACTTAACTCTACTAAGTCTTCTATATATTGTATTTTATATGGTGTATCCTCATCCCCTGTTCCTTCTTCTCCCTGTACTAAAAAACTATTATTGCAATCTAATATATCTGTTGTTTTATTTCTTGTTTCTATTTTATATTTATTTCCTATATCTGCTTTATTTATTCCATTTTGATTATCAATTAATAATTGATAACTATCATCTATTACTTTTACTTCTATTACTTTTCCTTTATTTGTTAGTTTTATTAAATAATTTATATTATCTCTTCCTGTCATATCTAATGGATTTGTCTTACTATCAAAACAAGTATTATTTCCATTAGATAATGAACTAGTCAAATACTTATCTTCTGCACTTCTTACTAAGTTTTGTACTTCATTTGCAAAAGTATTCTCTTTTGCACTTCTAAATAATTTAAGTACATTTGGTAACGCGATTATTACAAGTATTGCTAATATTGCTATTACTGCTAAAAGTTCTACTAATGTGAAACCTTTTTTATTCTTCATTATGAAATACCTCTCTTTTCTATTATTACCCCCTTATTATAACCTATATATATATATATCAAGAGGTACCCTATATTTTTTACAAATAAATTTTACTAATATAACAGATAAACTTAAAGATATCCAGAGATATCTTTAAGCCTTTACACTATCTTAATATAACAAACTTTTAAGTATAGAAACACATAAAAAAACATAGAAAATATTAATCTACTTTCTACATTTATAATTTAATTTAAATATTTTTTAATAAATATCTATTATATTATTAATATATATTTTTTCTCCATTAATAGTGAGTAAATAATCATAACTTTTAGATATTATAGTGTAGTCACCTTCACCATATTTAGTTTTAATATGAAATTTCTTTTTATAAATAAAATCATTTGCTCTAAATAATTGATTTAATTTATTTTGCATATCATATTCATTTATAGTAATATCTTCTTTTGGAATAATTTCTTCACTATTATCATCTTTATATGAATAATATACTTCTTTATTATTATGTATTTTATCTATTTTGTTAACAAATATTCTAGGAACTTGTTTTTTCATATGTTCACCTAGAATATTATATTAACTTAATACTTTAAATATTCTTGTCTTTTCATATCTTTTTGTTTTAATTCATTTCTTTTATCATATAATTTTTTACCTTGACAAATACCAAGTTCTATTTTAACCTTATTTCTTTTAAAATATAGTTTTAATGGTATTAATGTATATCTATTAGTTGTTATTTCATGATTAATTTTAATTATTTCTTTTTTATGTAGTAATAGTTTTCTTTCTCTTCTTTCATCATGATTAAATCTATTACCTTCTTCATATTTAGCAATATACATATTTGTTAAAAATACTTCATTATTTTTAATTCTAGCATATGCATCACTAATATTAGCAGAACCTTTTCTAATACTTTTAATTTCAGTACCTTTAAGTTCAATTCCAACTTCATACTTATCTTTTATAAAATAATCATGATTTGCTTTTCTATTAATAATTTCCATATTATAACTTCCTTATAAGTGAAAAATCTACTTCTCTTTTTTCAACATCTGCATTAATACATTTAACAAGTACCCTATCTCCATATCTTAAATCTACTCTACCATTTCTAGTGTATGCAGATAATCTTTCATCATATTGATAGTATCCTAAAATACCAATTTCTTTATCATTCTTTTCCATTGTGTCTACTCTACCTTCAATATATTTATCAGTTTGTACAAAGAAAGATGTAGATAATATTGAATCGACTGTTGCTTCAAATTCTTCTCCTATATGATTAGTCATATATGATGCTTTTAACATATCATCAACTTCTCGTTCACATTTTTCACTATTTCTTTCACACTCAGATATGTAATCACATATTGTAGTAAGATATGCATTCCATGATTTTACCCATTTATTTTCTAATCTATCATTATTTAAAATTTGTGTTACACTTGTATGATTTAATAAATCATCAAATCTTCTAATTGGAGATGTAAAATGTGTGTATTTAGGACTTGCTATACCAAAATGTCCCATATTAATAGTAGAATATCTTGCTTTTTGCATGCTTCTTAATAATTTTTTATTAAGTATTTTATAGTCTTGTCTATCTTTTAAATATTCAAGTAATTTTTGACAATCTCTACTAGATATATTTTCTGTATTTATTTTACCAGGATAATGTATCCCAAGTAATTCTAAGAAATTCATAAAGTCTTCTATTTTCTTTTGTAATGGTGTTTCATGAATTCTATATGTAGCAACTCCATATTTTTCTAGGTAATCTGCTATGGACTCATTATTTGCTATCATAAAGTTTTCAATTAACATTTCTGCATCTCTTTGTACTCTTGGATAAATATCAATTATATTATCTTCATCATCAAATTTATTATATGTTTCATCACTTTCAAATTTAATTTCTCCACGTTTTTCTTTATAATTTGATAATTTTTTAGATAAAACATTCATATTTTTTAAAATTACACTACATGGAATATTTATTTCATTTCCACTTTTAAATTCTATATCTTTATTATAAGAAAGTAACTCTTCACTAGTCATACTATTATCAAACGCTATACTATCAATAGTATCTGTGTCTTTTAGTGTATATTTTAATGTATCATAACCAACTGTATCTTCTGTTTCTTTATTTTCAAGTATGTCTTCTACTGCATCATAATTCATTTTCTTTTTAGATTTAATTATACTTTTAGTAACTCTATAATTTACTATTTCACCAGAATGATTTATTTCCATAATTGTACTTACTGCAAATCTATCTTCATTTGGATTTAATGAACATATTCCATTTGATAATTCAACAGGCAACATTGGTATAACTTTATTACCTAAATAGTTAGAGTTTCCTCTTAATTCTGCTTCTTTCCATAGTGCCATACCTGGTTTTACATAATGTGATACATCTGCTATATGGACACCTAGTTCATAGTTACCATTTGGAAGAATCTTTAAACTTATCGCGTCATCAATATCCTTAGTATCTTTACCATCAATTGTAAATATAACTTCTCCTCTTAAATCTTCTCTTTTTTCTTCTTCTAAACCTTTTTTAATCATTTCATCTGTTAAACTTCTAGGCATTGCACTTGCTTCTTTTTGACATTCTTCTGGAAAATTCATTCGAAGTTTAAATTCATTTGCAATTAGTGCAATTTCAGTTTCTTTACCAGGTGCATTTTTATGACAAATTATATTATCAATTCTAGCAAGAACTTTATTTTTAGATAAATCTTCTACATAATCTAAATGTACAAGTAGTCCATCTACTAAATTTAAATCATTATTTTCTTCAACTACTACTTCATATGGAAGTGTATTGTCAAGTGGACACACATATATTTTACCATTATCATCAATTACTTCACCAATTGATTTACCAAGTGACCTTTTAACTATTTTTATTATTTTACCTTCTCTTCTACTATCTTCTTCTGTGTTTATTATATTATGCATTTTTTTATGTCTATCATTTTTTTCATATTCATCTTTTAATCTAACTAATACAGTATCTTTATCACACGCGGAACACATATTATTTTTAGGTATAAATATATCTTCTTCACCTCCTACTATTACATGTGCATTTCCTTTTTCATGCATATCAACTATACCTGTATAAATACCATCTTCACGACTATTTATATTATCATTTTTAACATATGTATTTCCTTTACTACATCTAAGTATTCCATCTCTACACATTAAATCTAATTCATGTATTAGCGTTCTTAGTTCACTAATACTAGCATCTTTATTAATTCTATCCATTATTTCTTTTGGATCTAATCTTTTATGTTCACTTTCTATAACTTTTAATATTTTATCTCTCATAATTATCCCTCTATAATCATTTTAACACACAAATTAAAAAGTCCATACTTTTTTATGAACTTTTTTACTTTTTAATTACTTATTTTATTGATAATATAAATGATATTACAATAAAGGCAAACCCAATCGCGTAAGTAAGTCTTGTTATAAATTTTTCTGCTCCTCTTTCTTTTACTTTACCAAGAAGCATTGAGTTACCTCCTGTTATTATTTGACTAGAATCACTTGCTTTACTACTTTGAAGTAATACAAGTACAATCATTAATACTGATATAATTATTAATACTGTTTCCATAATTTCATTTCCTCTCGTGCTATATATTATACACTATATTTATAATTTGTGCAAATAATATAGTATTATAATTTCATTTCATTTTCATTAATATGTAATTTATTTAATAATTCTTTATTATTTGAGTATTCATTTACTAATTTTTCTAAAAAAGGCATTGAAAACATATTGTTAGTGTATTCTCTTAAATTATTACAAATACTTGCTGTATTCATTTCATTTTTTAATTCAATTATTTTAACTAACATTCTAGATAAGTTTAAAGTAGCATTTATATAATCTTGTTTTTCCCAATTAACACCTTCCATATTAATAAATTTAATTAATGATTCAGTTCCCATATTATGTATTAATAAATCTATTAATCTTAAATATATTCTATCATTTATAGTTTCATTTTTAGCAAAAATATCTAGTGGTCTATTTAGTGGATCAAATAGTTTTTTTAATCTTTCTGGGTGTCTTAACTTTTTGAGCGCGGCAGACTCTCTATTTTTAACCATTTCAATTGTTATATTAAGTTTATTTGCAATTTGTGCATATGTATGTACTTCATTACCACTTAGTCCATATCTTAATTTTATAACAGTTGCTTCATTATTAGGTAATGTCTCTAAAACATCTTCAATACTCTTACTAAGTAAATTATTTAAGGCTTCATCTTCTACACTTGTATCACTTATAAAATCATTATTTTCTATTTTTTCATCATCTTCACTTCTAATTTGTGAGGGTTTATTTGATAATATTTCATCAATATCAATAATTTTTGGTGTACTTTTAAAATCAATCATTTTATTAGTTTTACCAAGGGTATACTCTTCCCAAGTTATACCTTTTATTTCTTTAAAATTCATTTGAATAGTTTTAATTATTTTAGATACTATTAGTGCTATAAAATTTACTTTTGAATTAGATTTATAATCATTTAATACTTTTGATATTGCTTCATATCCATAAGATATCGCGTCTTCTTCTAAATCAATTCCATTAAAGAATATATTAAATGTTTCTTCTATTAAATATTTTGAATTATTTATAATTTCTTCTTTTGTATTTTCTATTTCAAATTCTAAATTAATTCTTTCTTTTATAGGTAAATTATCACTATTTAATTCTTCATATGCATTTTCTATATATTTAAACATATTTATATAATCTTCATTTGTAAATTGTTGTGTATCTTTTATATGAGATATTTCTTTAACTCTTTTTCTAATATAATTAATTTGTTTATAAGATATATTATATTCACTTATTAATATAGAAAGAGGAATATTTTTATCAATATATTCTTTTATTAAATTTTCTAATTTATAATATTCTATTATTTGCATATGTTATACTCCTATAAATATTTTTGTTATTTATAATGTTTTAATTCTTATTTTAATTTTATGTTTTGTTCTTTTTTATATTTAATTTTTATTATTTAATTCTTCTTCTATCTTTAAAAGTCTATTAAATTTACAAATTCTTTCTCCTCTTGATACTGAACCTGTTTTTACAAATGGTATATTAAGTGCTACGGCTGCATCTATTATAAATGTATCAGTAGTTTCTCCACTTCTATGTGACATAATAGTTGTATAATTATGTTTTTTAGCAAGTACAATAGTTTCTAATGTTTCTAGAAATGTACCAATTTGATTTGGTTTTATTAATACTGAATTACAAATTTCCATATCTATACCTTTTTGTAATTCTTTTTGATTTGTAACAAATAAATCATCACCTACTATATTTATTTCTTTGCCAAGTTTTTCTGTTATTAATTTAAATCCATCGTAATCATTTTCATCAAATGGGTCTTCTATTGATATTATTGGATAACTTTTAAGTAAATCTAAATAGTAATCTAATAGTTCTTCTTTTGTAAGTATTTTATCTTCAATTTTATATGTTTTAGTTTGTTCATTATAAAATGATGAGGCTGCTACATCTAGTGCTATAAACACATCTTTTCCTGGTGTGTATCCTGCTGTTTCTATTGCTTTAATTATATAATTTAAAGCAGATTTATTATTTTCAAGATTAGGTGCAAAGCCACCCTCATCTCCTACTGATGTTGTAAGGCCTTCATTATCTAATAATTTTTTTAATGAATGGAATACTTCACTTGCACACCTAAGTCCTTCTTTAAATGATTCTTTTTTAGGTACAATCATAAATTCTTGTATATCTAAGTTGTTTTTAGCATGCATACCACCATTTACTATATTAAACATAAGTTTAGGTATTTTCTTTTCTCTTGGATTTAAGTATTCATACATTTCTTTTCCTGCTTCACTAGCAGCAGCCTTTAAACAAGCAAGGCTAACTCCAAGTATAGCATTTGCGCCAAGTTTACTTTTATTTTCTGTCCCATCTAGTTCAATCATTTTTTTATCAATTTCAGTTTGATGAGACACTTCCATTCCAACTACACTTTTTTTAATTATATTATTTACATTGTTAACTGCTTTTAACACACCTTTTCCACAATATCTTTCATCATTATCTCTAAGTTCTAGTGCTTCTCTACTTCCTGTTGATGCTCCTGATGGCACACTAGCAATACCTTTATGATTACTTTCAGTTGTAACTTCTACTTCTACTGTTGGAAAACCTCTTGAATCTAATATTTCTCTTGCATGTACATCTATTATTTTACTCATAATATCATCTCCAATTATATTTATATACATTAATTATATAATTTTTTTATTAAAATATAAAGACTTTTTATAAGAAATTTGGTACAATGAGTATAGTAAAATTAGAAAGGATTAATCAAAATATAGAAACTTATAAACATTTTTATATTGTGATAGTTATGAATTTATGATAATAAAAGAAATAGATGCAAATGTATTTAATGAATTTGCAAGTAAGCATATATTAAAAAACTTCTTTCAAACAAAAGAATATGGTGAATTAATGACTCATAGTGATTTTTCAGTTATGTATATTGGAGGATACCATGAAGATTTATTAATCGCAGGAAGTTTAATTTTATATAAATCAATTGGTCCTAATATGAAATATGGATATGCACCAAGAGGTTTTTTAATTGATTATTATGATAGTGAATTATTAAAAGAGTTTACTAAAAAAATTAAAGAATATTTTTTATTAAAGAAGTTTGCTTTTATTAAGATAAACCCAGAAATAACTTATGCAACACTTGATTATGATAAAAAATCAAAACTTATAGTTTCTAGAAATAAAGCATTAATTCAAGAACTTAAATCACTTGGATATGATAAATTAAAAGATAATTTATATTTTGAATCTTTATTACCAAAATATACACCTGTCATTTATTTAAAGAAATATAATGTAGATTTATTAGACAGAGACCTAGTTCAAAGTGTAAGAAATGAAGAACTTGGAGGTTTAAGACTAATATCTGGTGATGAAAATGATATTGAAAAATTCTACTCTTTTATTGATGATAAAGAAAATAAGACTCTTGCATATTATAAGTATCTTTATGAAATATTTAAGAAAAGTGATATGGTAGATTTAATATTTGTAGAACTTAATTATGATATATATGTAAAGTTTTTACAAAAGCAATATATTTATGAACAAGAAAAGAATGATAAAATAAATGCAGAGTTTAATGAAAATCCAAATGATATGAGTATTTATAATAGAAAAATGAAATCAGATCAAACTATGGCTAAGTTATCTAGTGATATAGTTATTGCTAATAATAAAATGAATAGTAAAAATTCAAAAGAAATTTTAGGTTCTGCGATGATTGTTAAGCATCAAGGAAGAATTACAATAATAATGAGTGGATGTAAAAATGATTTTGAGGGATTAGATGTTAAAACTTTCTTATATTTTAAAATTATTGAAGAATATAAAAAAGCAGGTTATTTATATTTAGATTTATATGGAATAACAGGAGATTTTAGTGATAGGAACCCATTTAAAGAATTAAATAAATTTAAGTTACAATTTAAGCCTACTGTTTATGAATATATTGGAGAACTTGATTTAATTGTTAATAAGCCATTCCATCAACTACTATGGTCAACTAATAAAATACAAAAAGAATTTTATAGACCATCAATTATTGTTAATAAAGAAAAAAATTAAATATAATAAGTGAAAATTTATTATATTTTTTTTGGTTTATATTTACATTTGATTATATATTTTGATTTACATTTTATTTACAAAAAATTTAGATTAATTTTAAGAATGATTTGTAAATGATTTTTGTATTATCAAACTAATAAAAACTATGAAATTTTATTTTTTAATAACTTATATTTTTGATAATTTAATTATTCATTTTTATGAGAATATTTAAGATTTTTTATTTATTAAATTTATAAAATTTATATTGTATAATTTGCTTGGTGAAGTGTTTTATGAAAATATTTGTTTATATAGATGAAAGTGGTTCAATTCATAAAAATAGTAAGACCTCTTATTTTGCAGTTGGAGGTTATTTTACAATATTTGAATTAAAAAATAAAATTATATCTAATTATAAAAGAATAAATAAGTTAATTAAAGAAACTAGAAATATAAATCTTAATACTGAAATTAAGTCTTATAATATGACTGATGAAGATAAAAGAAATATATTTATGGAAATGCAAAATATTAATACTTTTTGTGGATGTGTGAAAATTTTTAAAAAACATTCTATGAAAAAAGAAATAGTTGAATCAAATATATTTTTTAATTATGCAGTTAAATTATTATTTAAAGATTCTATTATTCCCCTATTAGATATAAAAGATAATATTACTTTTATTGTAAGTATTGATAATAGAAATATTAGTGTTGGAAAGTTAAATGATTTAGAAACTTATTTGCAAACTGAATTTTGTTTAGAAAATTTTTCTTTTAAAGTTACTTATTATGATTCTGCGAGTAATTATGGTATTCAACTTGCAGATTTAATTGTAAATACTTTTTATAATTCATATAAAGATATTAGAATTGTTAAAAATGTATTGCCAATACTTAAAAATGATAATTTTAGAATTAGTATATTTCCAGGAGATAAAGTACGTGGAAGAATTGATAAAATATCGTATATATAATTATATTTAAGGCTTTATCTTTACAAATATCAATAATTATGGTATAACCCGAGTTTGACAGATGAAGAAAAGAAAAAAGTATATTTTTTATTGAAAATAGGCTTTTCTTTTTATGCAAA
>CANRJN010000037.1 GCA_947630945.1 uncultured Bacilli bacterium
AACAAAAATCACTACAAAGCCTTATAAACACTTGGCTAAAAGTGATTTTTTATTTCTTTAACTGTCAAACTCGGGAAATAAAATAATTTAATTATTTACTTTTAATTCTAATATTATTTTCTCCTTTCTTACTATAAAAATTTATTGACATTTTTTTATTAATTGAAAATAATATTAATAAATGCTATAATTATTATAGGTGATTAAAATGTTTGAGAAGTTTAAAAATAAAATTAAAAATAAAAGTAATAATGAAAGTGATAATACAGATAATATAAATATAAATCAAAATGAAAATGCGAATACAAAATTAAAATCATCTTATGAATTAAGAAATGAAATTGAAGAAAAATTTGATGGTAAAATTAATTTTGATGACTTAGCATTTAGTGATTTTACTTTCATATACGCTATTGTTGAAGATTTAAAAGTTGCATTTGTTGTTGCTTCTTATATTAAAGAAATTGATTTGAATTTAAGTGAAATAATGGAGGCTTATAATCTTGATATTGATTATATAGATAATGTATTAAGTGAAAACTTACCAAAATTAAGAGTAGAAGCGCATAAAAGATTAAAAAATGCTCCAAATGAAAAAAATGTATTTTTTCCTGATATTAAAATTGATAACACAAGAAGATATAAAGAATTTATAGATAGAGTTGAATATTTTTTCGATATTAGAAGAAATACCAAAAAAGTTCTTAACGAAATTAATGATTCAGAATTTGCATATACCCTTTTAACTAATAAATCATTTATGTTTTTATTAAATTATTTATCTTTGAAAGATGCATTAATTTTATCTTTAAATTTAAATATAGTTGATACTGATGAAGATACAATTAATAAATATTTTAATTATAATGATGATGACTTTGAAAAGGTATTTAATAAAAGTATTACAGAAGTAAAAACAAATTTAGAAAAACAAATAAAAAAATTAGATATATTTATTAAAAGAAATGAAGAAGATGTAGTTGAATATTACTTTGATTATTATGGTTTATTAAATGAATATAAAGATTTATTAGAAAGAATTAATGATACAAAAGATTATTTAAATAAAAGAGGTAAATAAAAAGAGGTATCTATGGAAAAGAATAAAAAAGAATTAATTATTAGAATATTAATTGTATGGACTATATTAATAATATTTGTATTAACTGTTTATTCTTTTATTAAAATAGATGAAAAAGAAAATATTAAACATAAAATTGATAATGAAATAGTAAAACCTATTATTAAAGAAGAATTTACGAGTGCATCATTAAAAGTAATTAATACTTATGATGGAGTTATTAGCATTGATAATAAAACTAATGAAATATTACTTTCAAGTAATGATGATGACATAGATCATTATATAATTGGTAAAATTGGAGAACTTTATGATGATAAAATTAGTGTTGAAAAAGAAAATAATGATATGAAATATGGAAGTTATCAAATATATAAATCAAAAGATAGTTATTATTACATTAATACTAAAAATAATACTAAATCTGATTATTATGTTAGTATTAAACCATTAACATATTTTAATAGCATTAAAGAAATATATGATTATTTAATACTTGAAAGTGAAGATAAATTTTCATTACTAAGTATAGCAGATGATAAAGTAATTGATCTTGATGATAGAATAATTAATCTATATATTAAAGAAGATTATAATGATTATGTTGTTTCAAATAATCCTAATTATATAATTATTGAAGATAAAAATAATAAATTTGGTTTAATGAAATTAGATGGCGAAATAGTAATTGATTTTAAATATGATTATTTAAGTAATTCAATTAATAAAGATGAATTTATATTTTATAAAGATAATAAATTTGGAATTATAAATTCAAAAGATGAAGTTATTTTAAATAATGAATATGATACTATTTACTATATTGATAATTATAAAATATTAAGTAAAAATAATAAATTTGGTGTTTTTTATAATGACAAACAAATAGTTGACTATACAATTGATGGTAATATTGATTTTAAAATGATTGGTAATAATTTATATATATCAAATAAAAACAAATCTTATTTAATTAATTCAAAAGGTATTAAAAAACAAATAGATAATAAAATTATTGATATTGGTTATATTGATGAAGAAAATAAATCTGATTATTTCTTTTATACAATTAATGAAAATAATGATAAGTTAACTATTACATTTTATGATAATGATTTTTATGAATATTATACTTTAAATATTCCATATGAAAAAATGTATAAATATAGTTTAAATATTACACCATTAAATAAATATTGTATTTATAAAGTTAAACTAAAATATGATCTTGAAGGTGATACTTCAAAAGATAAAACTTATTATATTGATTTATTTAATTCAAAAGAAATGAGTGAAAAAGATGCTTTATATGAATATTTTGATAATGGATATGGATATATTTTAGATGATAATATATTAAAAATATATAAGAATGATGAAGTTATAAATACATTTAATAATATACATGAATATTTAGGTAATTATAATTTTAGTAGTATTAATAAAAATAAATCAACTATTTATGAAATAGAATTTAAAAAAGAAACAAAATAAAATGAGACTTTTCAAAAATCTCATTTTTATTTTAACGGAATCCGCCTCCGCCTCCTCCGCCTCCAAATGAACCGCCTCCTCCTCCGCCAGAAGAGAAACCTCCTCCACCGGATGAATAGCCACTTGCTCTTTGCTGTGCTTCACTTCTTGCAACAGTAGCGGCATGTACACCATTATATGATAAATTGTTAATAAATATAAAATCACCATATACTTCTTCTGTAATAACATCTGGATATAAATCTTTAAATTCTTTTGCAACTTTTTTAGCAATTCCAAATATTTGTGCATACATTAAATATTCTTGCCATAACATTACTTCAATTGACTTTCTATCTTTTATATTTGAAAAATCATTTAAGAATTTTTTTAGTCCTGACATTTGAAGTCCATATTCTTTCATTTCATCTTTTACTAAATAAGTTTTACCAAATGTTTTCTTTTCCTCAAAAATTAGTCCTGTATTTACATAATTCATAGTTTGATCATCAATTACTTTGTTAAACCATTTAAGTATTTTGTTATAATGATTTTTACACCATCTTACAAATTCTTTTTCTTCAAGAATTCCATCAAGACTTGCTTCTTCCATCATATCATAAAGTTCAATTTCAACTTCTGATAAATTATTTTTATTATTAAATCTTAAAGAATTTTTAGTTTTTGTATCTTTTTCTATATTTTTATTTTTTATCCATTTTAAAAGTATAGCACCTAAAAAATCATTTTTATTTTTAACTAATTTAAATTGACAAGCAACCCAATATGCTTCAAATATATTTTTATTACATGGCAAATCTCTAAAATATTCTGCATCTTTTACATTAGTAATACCTTTATTAAATTTTATATTTTTTGTTCCATATGCATTATTTTTACTCGCTAGGATTGTCATTAAAATAAATGGTACAAAGAATATAAACATTCCAAAAATAATCGCGATAAATTCAATTACTCTATCTATAAAACTATCATTTTCTACATAATCATTTTCATCTACATAATGAGTAGCACCCTCTTCTGCCATTTCATAATAATAATTAAAGTCTTCATTTATTTTAGTAGATGTATTAAATGTATCCTTAGGATATTTTACAAGTATAGTCATATATTCACTACTACCTAGTTCATTTTCATGTTGCATTTCTATATAACCATCGTATACATATGCTTCCCCACCATAATTTCCATAACCCCATACATCTAATGTATCTTCATATTTAAAATCACTATATATTTTTATATATATTTTATCTGGCTTATCTGATAAATCATGAGGAATTAGTGTCCAATATGCCATATCTGCATCATTTAGCCCTACTACAAAGTTTGTTATTGTATAATCCATTTCATATGTATTTAATCCATATTTTGATATTCCAAAACAAAGTTCATATCCATCCTGTATTTTATGAAGTCCTGCTTTATAACTTTTGTAATTAAATGATGCATCTACATTCCAATTTGGTATTGTTGTAAATTCTCTACCATCTAATTTTACTTTAAAATCTTTTATTTCAGAAGTACCTAAATTATAATATGGTTTATATCCTTCTGCTCCACTAGTTAAATTTGCAGTCCATGTTTCTTTAATATTTGCATTTCCATTATTATCAATATAAATATCCATATTTATACTTTTTATATCATTCGCATGAACTACATTCATGAGTAAAAATGATGTTATTAAAACTAATATATATTTAAATTTCATATTAATCTCCTATTTAAAAAAGGCATTTTTTATAAATGCCTAAAATTTAACTTTTACATTTTGTCTTTCTTCATCTTTTGCTTCAAAGAATTCTTTCATTGTAAAATTAAACATTTTTGCAATTATATTAGATGGGAATTTTTCAATCTTGTTATTTAAATTCATAACACTATCATTGTAAAATTGTCTAGAATATACAATTTTTTGTTCAATTTCAGAAAGTTCATCTTGAAGTTTAGTGAAATTTTCATTTGCTTTTAAATCAGGATATGCTTCACTTAATGCAAATAATTTACTAATTGCCTTAGTAAGCGCATCATCTGCTTTTAATTGATCTGACATATTATCTGCTGAAACATAAGAATTTCTTGCTTTTACTACATCCTCTAATGTATCTTTTTCATGTTTAGTATATCCTTTTACAGTTTCAACTAAATTTGGTACTAAGTCAAATCTTCTTTTAAGTTCTACATCAATTTGACTATATTGATCTCTTACTTTATTTCTAAGTGAAACTAAACTATTATATGTAACAATTACATATAAAACTAAAACTACTAAAATTGCTATAACAACAATTAACCATGCTGGCATAATTTATTCCTCCTTATATTAAAAATATATCATATATTTATTAAATTATCAATTTATTTTATATGCTTTAAATATAATTTTTCTAAGTATTTTTTATTTAATACTTTCTTTTCTCCATACTTTCCTAACTTTTTAAATACATCTTCTAAATATGATAATAATTTTGGATTTAATTTTATTTTTTCTCTTTCCTTATAAAAATATTCAAGTGAATTATTATCATTATAATGTCCCCTCTTATAAGTTTTAGATGCCGCAACTCTATCACATATCATTTCAAGCATATATTTAAATGGTATTATTGGAGTTTCTTCGGGTGCTGCATAATCATACCAATATTCAAAATGATGTTTATTTCTTCCCTTATGATGAAGCCATGCATTAGAGTAACCAATATCTTTTTTACAAGAAATTATTGGACTAAATTTACCATCACTATAATATTTAACTGATTCAAAAAACTCAGTGGGACTATATTTTGATAAATCATGTAATATACCTCTAAAAGGTATACCTACTTTACATGAAAGTTTAAATACTTCCCATTTATGTCTATTTATTGTATTTAAATGTCCAAAAAATTTTTTAAAATAATTCATATCTACTCCATTAAAAAATCAATATTTCTATTGATATTTTTGCATTTGTTTCATTAATTGATTTACTTGCTTTTGACTAGGATTTCTACCCATTCCTCTCATAAGTGTTTTTATCATTTCTTCACTAATTGGTGGATTTTCTTTTAATTGTTTTTGAAATACTTTCTTAGCAATTAGAAATCCTGCGATTAAGCCTACTATTAAACCTAATAATATATGTAATATATCTGCCCACATAATAATTCCTCCTAAATAATTTTATCATATTATTAGGCATTTATGCAAGATGTATAAACTGTTTCATTTAATAAAAAGTAATCATGATTATTAAAATCACATACAAATATATTATTAAATTTTCTAATATTATAAAAGAATGATGGTATATTTTTATTACTTTTAATTTTAATATGAGAATTATTTATTATCATTTTAGTAGATTCATTAGAATAAAAATCATTTATTGTATGTGTATAATTATAACAAATATAACTTTCATTATCTAAATTTTTTCTTTTGATATACTCATTATAATCATCTTTTCTAATTGGTGTTACAATACTATTAAATAAACTATATCCAAGAACTATATCTTCTGTTTTTAAATAATGTATATTTTCAAGTAATCCATATAATTCTTCATAATTATTTTTATAATTTTTAAGTATATTTTCTTTAATTTCAAATAAATAAAATGTTCTCAATTTTATCACCTCGAAAACATTTTATAATATTAAAATTAAATTTTTTGTCGAATAAAATACTAAACATTAAAATATTTTATTATAAATTCACATCCATTATTATTAGATTTTACATATATTTTACCATTATCTTTTTCAATAATTGATTTAGAAAGACATAGACCTATACCAAAATTATTTGTATTACTATTTTTAGATTGATAAAATCTTTCAAATATATGTGGTAAATCGCTTTTACTAATACCACTACCATAATCTTTTATAATAACACTTGTATATGTATTTTTCTTTTCTACTAGTATATCTATTTTATTATTTTCATATGAGTGTTCAATAGAATTTTTAATAATATTACTTATTGCTTCTACTTCCCACATATAATCACAATTAATTTTAATGTCTTCTTTAATATTAAAGTTAATTGTTATATTTTTTAAATCACTAAGAGAAGATACATTTTTAATACTTTCTAATATTATCTTTTTAATTGAATTATTTTTCTTTATAAATTCTATTGAATTAGAATCAAATTTAGATAATTTAAGTAATATTTGTATTAAAGAATTTATTTTCATTACTTCTTTTTTTATATCTCTTAGAAAATCTTTTTTAACATTTTCATCCATATCTTCATCATCAAGAATATTATTAAGCATTATAAGTATTGATGTAAGTGGTGTTTTTAATTGATGAGATATATCTTCAATAGATTTTTTAACTTCTAATTTATCATTTAATGAATTAATAGAACTCATCTTTAACATAACTGTTATTTTATATAATTCTTCTTTTAATATAGAGAGTTCATCTTCACTTAATTTATCTATATCTATATTATAATTATTCTTATTTATTTCTTTTATGTATTTAGTTATTTCTTTAATATCTTTATCTTTATTAAAATCATATCTAATAAATACTAGTAATAAAATGAATATTAATATAACTATAAAACTAATATTAATTATTATAAATTTATTGTGTAATTGATTATTTTCTATAATAACACTTTCTTTTTCTATATCAATTCCATATTGTTTAAAATACTCTTCATTAATATCTTTATTATTAAATATATCAATTATGTCTTCATCATCAATATTTGGATATTTACTTTTAATAGTACCAACTATCATATTAAGTTTATTATTATAGTTTTTTGTATAAGCATTATATTCATACTTACCAATTATTAAAAACATAATTATCATAAATAATAAAATAATTAAAGTACTAAATAAATAATTTTTAAATTTAATTTTGTTCTTCATCTATTCTATAACCTATTCCTTTAACAGTAGTTATTATATCACTACCTAGTTTCTCTCTTATTCTTTTCATATATACAGTAATTGTGTGTTCAAGTACATCATTTCCTGTCCACTCCCATATTTTATCAAGTATAAAGTCTCTTTTAACTACTTTATTTATGTTTGTAAATAATAAATTTAATATTTTTAATTCTATACTAGAAAGTTCAATTATTTTATTAGATTTATATACAATCATTTTATCTAAATCATATTTTATATCTTTAACATTTATTATATTTTGTTTTTTATTTCTAAGTATTATTTTATTCATTCTAGCAATTAATTCTTTTGTAGAAAATGGTTTAGTAATATAATCTTCAATTCCTAAATTTAATGAATTTACTATTACTTCTTCTTCATCTATTGCTGTTAAAAATATTGTAGGTATATTTTTATCTTTAATAATATTTTTAAATAAATCTATTCCACTACCATCTGGAAGTGTAATATCAAGAATAATTAAATCAATATTATTATTTTTATTTATATATTCAAAAGACTTTTTAATTGTATCAAAACTAGTCACTTTAAAATTTTCTTTTACAAGTGAATATGTAAGACCTTTTACTATATTTAAATTATCTTCAATTAACAGAATATTCATAATTACCTTTCTTATATTCATTATACTTTTCTTTTAAACTATCTCTATAATTTATTTTATCCATATTTTTTTCATATTCTTTTATCCAATAGTCATATTTTTCTTCTAATTCTAAAAATTCTAATAATATATATTCTTTTACTTCAATATATTTTTCAATATAATATTTATGAAAAAATTTAATACCATTATCTACTTCATATAAAGCTATATATATTAGTAAAGCACATTCTGTTAAATAATTAATCATAGTTTCTAATTCATAATTATAATTAAATGATTTTTTATCTGATATTTTTGATTTCTTATCTAATATTTTTTCTTCTATTACTTTTATAGCCATATTTTTTAAATCAATTGTATTTAAACAAGAAATAAAAGTATAAATCATATCCATATGTGAAATATCAGGATCATAATATGTATCAATTAAATTAACACAATCTTTCATAATTTCTTCTTTTGCTCCAAGTATTAATTTTCTTTTCATTATATTTTCTAAATATTCACTTTGACGTACTCCTAATGCACCAAATGTATTAAAACTACTAAAAGTTAAATAATTACTACCATAACTAAGTAAATAATACAATTTTGTAAGGAGATACGTTGCTATTAATCCATCTTTTGTATTAGGCAAAAAACTATTTAATTCTTTATAAAACCTTTTTGCTTTAAATCTCCAATTACTTCTTTCTTTTTTATTTATTATTCTATTTGGTTGTACATATAATCTTGAATTCGCGCATTCTATAAAATATGTGACTTGTTTATTTAATTCATCCATAGATATACTTTTATTTTCTTTTGAATTTATATTATTTAAATTAATTATAAAATTATCTATATCATAATCTTCTTTTATACTTTTAGGAATTTTTTTATATAGTTCTACAATTATTTTATCTTTTTCCTCACTCTTATATTTTTTTAATTCTTGTTTTAATTCATTTACTAACATACCACTCACCTCAAATATAATTTATCAAATAATAATACTAAAATCAATTTAAAAATGTTAAAAAATCCCATAAGGGACTTTTTTATATATTTTCATTTCTTATAGTTTCAATTATATTTTGTTTATTAATTTTATTTATTGAGTATTTCATAATAACACTAATTAGTAAGAATACAGATACTATACATATTAATACTGCTTTAAATGGATAAGAATATTCAAATGATGCATTAAATGAAATATATATTAAGAAAGATAAGATACTTCCTACTATTATTCCAATCACTAATGATTTAACTCCTATAAATAAACTTTCTAGTCTTATCATTCTATTAAATTCTTTATTTGTCATACCAATTGACTTTAACATTGCAAATTCTTGTCTTCTTAAATTAACACTTGTAGTTATTGTATTAAATATAGTAGTTATACCAATTAAACTAATTACTACTATAAATCCATATAAGAATATTGATATTAATAAAATTAAATTTCTCATTATTTTAGCGTTTTCTTCTGAATTATATAAATTATAATTATAACCTGAGAGTAATTTATCTATATCATCTTGTAATTTATTTGCATTAGATGAATCTATATAAATATATGTTTCATTATCTGCATTAAACTTATCATATAAACTATCACTTACTATTAATATTGGATTATTACTATTATCATTTGATATTGCAAATGGGAAAGTATTAGCAATATAACCTATTTCTAAATTAACACTATCTTCACTTTCTCTATTGTTTATATATCCTGTTATTTTATCACTTGCTGTATAATCAAATAATCTTTCTTTTTTTAATGTTGACTTGTTATTATCATTTTTTATAACCATGTTTATTTTATCAATAAGTACTGCTTTATCTTTAAATCTATCATATTCTAGTCCTAGACTATCTAAATATTTTTTATATGCATAATCTCCTACTGCTCTAATTTCTGCATATTCAAGATTCTCTTCATTACTATAATCAGTGGCACTACCATAATTTTTTATATATAAGTCACTATATTTTGGATTAATAATATAAAACATACTTGATCTTACAATAGAATAGTCTTTAATATTATCAAGATTAACTATACTTAAAAATTTATTTTTAAATTCTTCATTTTCTATGTCTACATTAGATGCTATTACTTGTATATTATAGTCTTCTATATTTAATTCTTCTTCTACTCCTTTATATGTAAGATATGTAAATGAATATAGAGCAATAAATACAAGAACTGATATTGTAATTGCAATAATACTTGTTCTATATTTCTTTTTATTTCTTTTCATATTTTTATATGATATTACTCCACCTACACCAAATAATTTTGATATAAATTTAGGACTTTTTATTTTATTTCTTTTTATTTTTATGTCTGCACTATTTCTAATTAGTTCAATTGATGAAACTTTTGATGCTCTCTTAGCACTTCTAAATGCACTTAAATATATTGTTATAATACTAAGTAATATACTAAATATAAGTCCAAAGTATGAAAAATGAAATATTAGTTTTAAATTTTCTTCAAGAGATGTTGCAAGTAAATAATTACTTACTATAATTAATATGAATGAGGCAATTATTCCACTAAGAATACCAAGAGGAATTCCAATAAGTCCTAAAATTGTTGCTTCATAAAATACATTCTTTTTGATTTGTTTTGAGGTTGCACCTATACTTTTTAACATACCATATTGTTTAGTTTTTTCAGTTATTGAAATATCAAAACTATTTTTAATACAGAATATTGATGTAAATATTATAATTATACATACTATAATAACAACTGTACCAAGAGACATACTTGTTGAGTCTTTAAGTGGATTAGTTTCTAATGTAATTAAATATGTATTTAAATTTTCCTCGTATTTTTTATGTTCATTTTCATTAAGATATTTATCCCAATCATCTTCATTTACATCTAAATTAGATGTCATAACATGTTCATATAAATCACTATCTATACCAATAATATCGGCAGTTACTTTATATGCCTCTTTACTACCTTGTTTAGTAAATTTAGCATACACATCATAATTTGTATTTTCAAGTGATTGCATTATTGTTATAAATGTATATCCTGGCGCACTATAATCTTCAATAGCACTAGGTGGTCTATTAATAATACCTACTATTTTATAAGTATGAGGTGTTGTATTAATTATATCTTCATGTTCTAAAAATGGATTACCTTGATTTAAAATAACATTATCTTCTAAATATATTCTATCTCCAATATCTAGAGTAATACTATCTCCTACTTTTAAGTCTACTCTACCATTTGTTTTTAAATGAGTTGGTATTAATATTTCACTATCATTTTGAGGAAGTCTTCCTTCTGTTAAATTAATTGCTAAATTTTTAATAGCATTCTCATCAAAAGACATAATATGAGCATAAGGTTTATATTCATTTTTAGATTCACTTAATTTAGCATAACCTATATGATGAGTTAAATATATACTTTCAATTTTTCTATTTTCTTTAAATTTACTTATATCACTACTTGGAACATCATAAAAAGATGCATGATAATTTCCTTTTTCAGTAGTTTCAAATTTAATTAATGACGCGATTGCACTACTATACATTGTTACTACTGCCATAATAAGGGCAACTGATAAAATAATTCCAATTATTGTTACGATGCTTCTTTTTTTATTTAATTTTAAATTTTTTATTGTTAGTTTATTTAAAACATTCATTTTAATCACCTACAATATGTCCATCTTCTATTTTAATTATTCTATCAGCACACTCAGCAATTTCCATATTGTGTGTAATCATTATTATAGTTTGGTTATATTCTTTGTTTGCTCTTTTTAATAATTCAACTATTTCATCACTAGATTTAGAATCTAAGTTACCTGTTGGTTCATCTGCAAGTATTATAGTAGGTTCTGTAATTAAGGCTCTTCCTATACTAACTCTTTGTTGTTGTCCTCCGGATAGTTCACTTGGAAGATGATATCTTCTATTTAAAAGTCCTAATGTTTTTAGTAAATCATTTAATTTTATTTTATCTACTTCTCTATTATCAAGATTAAGTGCTAATGCAATATTTTCTTCTACATTTAATATTGGAATTAAATTATAAAATTGATATATAAGACCTACATATCTTCTTCTAAATATTGCTAAGTTATCACTATTAAGAGAATATATATCTTTTCCATCAATATATACTTTTCCACTAGTTGGTGTGTCTACTCCACCAATTAAATGTAATAAAGTTGATTTACCACTACCAGAAGCACCAACTATTGCTACAAATTCTCCTTTATCAACTGTAAATGAAACATGATCTAGTGCTACTACCTTAGTTGAATCTTTACCATATATTTTAGTTAAATTTTCTACTTTTAATATTTCCATATTATCACCCTTTCAAGTTAATTATATATTATCAAAGTTACAGATAAGTTACAAATGGAAAAAATAATAAAAAAAGAAGTAAAATTGTACTTCTTAATTAGTTGGAGTAAGAGCCACACGGGAACCTAAGTTAGAATGAGTACCAACTGTGGCCCCATCAAAACAAAACTGACCAGCAAGAGCGGTACCACCATGATTACCACCACGAACAAACCAAGGATTAGTAGGTTCAATGAAACCTGAGTAGTCACTATGCCATGTACTTTTATAATATCCATTATCATTCCATAATGGACCTAACTCCCCTGTTGCATCACCAAGAATTCTATAGTTATATAATGTTTCATTACTAGATGATGAATATTTATCTAAATATTTTATGTATGTTTCATTAGTTACTATAGTATTCATTTCACTTTTTGTTAAATCACTTTCATCTCTATATGAGGCCATATATTCATATGCTCCTCCACTCATATCATATACTCCGCTTATATTTCCTGTTGTGCTTGCTAAATGTCCAGTATCTGTATTCCATTTTGAATTATTAGTTGTACTACCACTTACATCTTTTTCATTTGCTGCATATCCTGTTAAGAGGTTGTTATTATTATTTACTCTTACCTCATCTTTTATTCCATATTTTGAGTGTGATAAATATACTACTGCTCCCCATTCTGTATTTTTCATCATATGTGAATCTAAATTTCTATTAAAGTTATAGACACTTTGAAAAAATGTTGAGACTGTTTGATTTCTCCATGAATATACATTTGGTTTTACTATTATTTTATTTTCTAAATTTTGTGAATAATCTTCTGTAACTTGTGCTTTTGCTGTTGTCCAAGTAGTTATTTCATCTTCTGTTATAGGTAAACTTGGATTTTCATTTTGATTATATCCTGTTTCAAATTTTCCTGCCCAAAAGCCATTACTTGGTATTGATAAAAATGCTGGATGCGTCATTAAGTCTCCTATTTGACAATCTTTTGTGGCAGTAGAGGCTCTTGATAAACCACTTTCCATTGGTGTTATACATTCTCCTTCAATTTCTCCTGTTGTTCTTGTTCCAAATTCTATTTTTATTTCTTGTACTTGACTTTCTGGTTTATTACTTTCTAAACCTTCATAATCTCCTAAATTAAATATTCTATAACTATATTTTGGTATCCATACAAAATAGCCCCTTATATCACTTTCTTCTATTACATCTCCTG
>CANRJN010000038.1 GCA_947630945.1 uncultured Bacilli bacterium
TAATCGATTTCACAAAATACATATTTTGTGAAATCGTAAAAAAATAAAATGTAAATTATATTGTTTTTGAAATATTTATATGGGGGAATTTATATGTCAAATTCTAATAATGCAAGAGAATTTAGATTATTAACTGTAGACTCAGATGTAAGAGTTCCAGAAGATTCAAATATTATAAAGTTTGATATCGAAAGCACAAAAGAAAAAAATAAAAAAAGAAGTTTTAATATATATGCTTTATTTAGAAGAACAGCAGATATTATAGCTTCATCAACATTACTAGTAGTTCTATCTCCTATTCTTTTGATAACAAGTATTGCAATAAAATTAGATTCTAAAGGACCTATTATATTTAAGCAAGAAAGAATAGGTAAAGACGGAAAAATATTTAATATATACAAATTTAGAAGTATGTCAGCAAACAATAATGCTTCAGATTTAAGTGTACCAGATAAATATACAGGAATAGGTAAATTCATTAGAAAGACAAGCATAGATGAATTGCCACAACTAATAAATATCATTAAAGGAGACATGACTTTTATTGGACCAAGACCATGGACACCTATGTATTATGAAAATATGACAGAAGAACAAAAACATAGATATGACGTGTTACCTGGTATAACAGGACTAGCACAAGTAAATGGAAGAAACTGTGCAAGTGTAATAGACAGAATAAATTATGACCTAGAATATGTAAATAATTATAGCTTAAAGTCAGACATGGAAATTGTATTTAAGACTTTTTCAGTATTACTATGCAAAGATGGTGCAGATGGTGGAAAAGGAACTGTACAACATGATATGGACGAGTTAAGAAACCAACATGTAATTGAAAGTTATAACAATGAGAATATTGAGGTGAAATAATGGGGAAAGTGCTAATAGTTGCTCCTAAAACAAGTAATCTAATTAACTTTAGAGGAGATTTAATAAAAGATATTAGAAAAAAAGGATATGAAGTTACAGCTATTGTACCTGAAAAGGAGTCAGAAGAATATTTTGAAAAAATAGGTGTAAAGCTTAGATATATAGATTTAGATAAAAATTCATTTTCATTACTAAAAACATATAACTATTATAAAGAGTTAATAAAAATAATAAAAGAAGAAAAACCAGATAAAGTATTCTCATACACAATAAAACCAGTAGTATTTGGATCACTTGCAGCAAATAAAGCTAAGGTTAAAGAAATATATTCTTTGGTTTGTGGATTAGGGTACTTATTTTCTGTTAATACATTAAAAGTAAAATTAATTAGAACTTTTTGCGGATTAGGATATAAATGGGCATTAAGCAAAAATGCGAAAGTTATATTTCAAAACCAAGATGATATAGATGAATTTGTTAAAAGAGGATATGTAAAGAAAGAAAAGTGTGAACTTGTAAATGGATCAGGAGTAAATTTAGAAAAATTTACTAGAAATGATATTCCAACAGATAAAGTCTCATTCATAATGGTATCAAGAATATTAAAAGAAAAAGGTGTTTTAGAATATTTTGAAGCAGCAAAAAGAGTAAAAGAAAAATATCCTGAAACAAAATTTACATATATAGGTGCAATAGATAAAAATGTTAATGCTATATCATTAGAAACACTAAAGCCATATATAGACAATGAAATAGTTGAATATATACCTGAAACAAAAGTAGTAGAAGAATACTTAGCAAAATCATCAGTATTTGTACTACCTTCATACTATAGAGAAGGAATACCAAGAAGTATTATAGAAGGAACAGCAATGGGAAGACCAATAATAACAACAGATACACCAGGATGTAGAGAAACAGTAACAGTAGGAGTAAATGGATTTTTTGTTGAACCTAAAAATATAGATGATTTAGCAGAAAAAATGATATGGATGGTAGAAAACAAGGACAAGCTACAAGATATGGGAAATAAGTCATATGAACTATGCTTAAATAAATTTACCATAGACATTATTAACAACAATATGATGAGAATTATGAATATTAATAACAGGAGCTAATTTAAATGATAGACTATAAAAAAATATTTAAAAGTAGAAAATTAAGACTAGCCATATTAGAACTACTAAGTTTTATACCAGACAAATTAATGATTAAAATACAATATTACATAAAAATTGGTAGAAAGTTAAATTTAAAAAATCCGCAGAGATATACAGAAAAACTTCAATGGTATAAACTAAATTATAAAAATCCATTAATGATTAAATGTGTTGATAAATATGATGTTAGAGAATATGTAAAAGATTGTGGATTAGAAAATACATTGAATGAATGTTATGGAATTTTTAATTCTCCAGATGAAATAAATTTTGATGCATTACCTAATAAATTTGTTTTAAAAGACACATTAGGTGGAGGTGGAAATTCTATTATTATATGTGATGATAAAAACAAGGCAAATATAGAAGAATATAAAAAAATAATGTCTGAATGGGTAAACACAAAATTAAAAAGAAATGGTGGAAGAGAATGGCCATATTACTCTGGAAAAAAACATAGAATTATAATTGAAAAATATATAGAATCTGACAAAAATAAAGGCGGATTAGTGGATTATAAGTTTTTTTGCTTTAATGGAAAAGCAAAATATTGTTTAATTTGCACTGATAGGTTTTCAGATAATGGAATAAAAAAAGGATTTTTTGATATTAATTTAAATCCAATAAATTTTGAAATTAATGGATATGAATTGAAAAAATATAAAATGGACAAAAATATTTTTTCTCAATTAAAAAATGTAGCTGAAAAACTTTCAAAAGAATTTCCACATGTAAGAGTTGATTTATATTATACGTCAAATAAAATCTTTTTTGGAGAACTAACTTTTTATGATGCAAGTGGATATATAGATTATAAAGAATTTGATTATGAATTGGGCAAAAATATGGAGTTAGAAAGATGGATTAAAAATGATAATAAGAATAATTGAGATAGTAATTAATTTATTTTTTATTAATGTAAAATTTTTTAATTTAAATTCTCAATTTTAATAAGTTTATCATTTTTTATATGTCATTTAAGGTAACAATTAGTTTGCATAAATATAAAACTATATCAAACAAATAAAAAATGGCAATGTGAATGCGTGATTAGGAGTGAAATAATATGAAATATTTTAGTATAATAGTTCCAATATATAATGTTGAGAATTATCTTGAAAAATGTATTGAAAGTATCATAACACAAAATTTTTCTGATTTTGAGTTAATTTTAGTTGATGATGGCTCTACTGATAAGTCAGGATATATTTGTGATTTATACTCAGATAAAGAAAATATTAGGGTTATTCATAAAAAAAATGGAGGTCTTTCATCAGCTCGCAATACTGGAATTTTAGAAGCTCAAGGAAAATGGTGTGTTTTTGTAGATTCTGATGACTATATAGGCGATAATAATTTTTTAAGTAAATTATACGAATATTCGGCAAATCAAGATGTTGTTATATATGGAAGTTCTATATTTATTGATGGCACTGATAAGGTTATCAGGCGTAAATATACAAAACTTGAAAAAATAAATAGCTTAAATAACAATATTGAACAATTAAAGTATTTGAATTCGACAAATAATGTTTCTATATCGGCATGGACACATGCAATTAGAAGAAAATTTATTGAAGATAATAAATTAATGTTTGATGAAACAATTAAAGTTTCTGAGGACATTGATTGGTTTTTTAGAGTTATGTTATCAAACCCAAGAATTGCAGCACTAGATGGCAACCAATATTTTTACAGAATTAGACAAAATTCCTTATCTAGGGAAAAAAAAGATGGCTTTTGGAAATATAGATACAATACTATAAAATTAAGTGAAAAATACATAAATGAAAGTAATTGTGATATTAAATTAAAAAATGAATTGTTACGTTATTTAGCATATCAATATTTAATATTATTATTTGATGCTGCTATTAGTCCAAACGATAATAATGATGATACTATAATGTATTCTCAAATAAATGAATTAAAGTATTTATTAAAATATGGAAAAGGTTTTAAAAATATTATGTGCAGATTTATCATCAATGTTTTTGGAATAAAAACATTTTCAATAATTTTATTATACATAAAAAAATAATTTTACAGAATGGAAATGGATGGTGTTATAAATATGATTTTTGCAATTCTTTTTCTTATAATCCTACTATTATTAGCTTTTATAATGCCAAAGTCTAAACTACTTTTTATAATAGAAATATTATTTAATATTATTATAATTGGGGGATATAATGGCGTTGGTGATTTAGATAATTATATGTACAAATATAAAAATGATATTGTAACAGATGCAATTTTTGAAAGACTATTTGATATTACTGCAAATTTTTTTAAAAATGCAGGAGTATCATTTGAAATGTTTCACTTAATATTAAGCATAATTGCCATATGCATGATGGGTTTTGTTATATATAAATTATCAAATAAACCAGCATTAACTGTTGCACTATTTACAGGATTTTCTACCTTTGAATATGCTTTACAAATGAAATCAATGTGTGCAGCTGCCATAATATTATTGGCAATTTATTATTTTTATAAAAAAATATATCAAAAAAAATGTTCTTTAAAAAACAGGTTAATATATGTATTATTAATATTGTTAGCAACAGGATTTCATTTTATGTCATTATTCTTTATAACTTTTTTATTTATTGATTCTATAAATATTGAAAAAATAAAAAAAATAGTAATTCCTTTAGCGATTATCACAACAATATTTTCACAAAATATAGTTACTATTTTGTCAAATTATATTGAAAATCTTTCTTTTTATGCTGGTATGAATAGAGGATTATTAGCAACGTTGTGTTTTTGCCTATGGCAAGTAGTAAGTTTAGTAATAGTTAGAAGAATTATGCTTTCTAATATTAAAAAAGATGCTAGTGATGATATTACTCGTTTTGATAATTTTGTTTATAATGGTTCATGGATATTACTATTGATACTACCATTTTATTCAATTACATCAGGCATCAATAGACTTTTAAAAGTGTGGAGTGCATTTTTCTATATACAAGCAAGTAATATTAAACAAAAGAAAAACACAATTTCTTTAAATCTGTTATTAATGATTGCATATAGTTTTGGATCTTTTGTTGTATGTTATTGTATTTTACAAAATAATAATAGTTATAATGTTATTTTAGACATAATGCAAAATAACATGTTTTTTGGAGGTGTATTTAAATGAGAATAGCATTAATAGTTCCATATTTTGGAAAATTTCCTAACAATTTTCAACAAGTTTTGAATTCGTGTAAATATAATGATGATTTAATAGATTGGTTTTTTTATACTGATGATAGGACTAATTATAATTATCCTTCTAATTGCAAAGTTTTTTACTGTGATTTTAAAGATGTTAAGGAAAGAATCCAAAAATTATATCCATTTAGGATAAGTCTTACAAGACCATATAAATTATGCGACTATAGACCAGCTTATGGTCAAATATTTGAAAATGATATAAAAGGATATGATTTCTGGGGATATTGTGATATTGATTGTATCTTTGGAAAATTATCTAATTTTTTTAATGATGACATTTTAAAGTATGATAAGGTATGTAGATTAGGACATTTGTGTTTATATAAAAATAATAAAGATGTAAATATACGATATATGCTACCTATAGATAATGTATACAGATATAAAGAAGTTTTTCAAACAGAAGATAATTGTATTTTTGACGAGAGAAACAAAAATAATGATATTAGCATTGATACTATATGGGAAAAATATGGATTTAGTCATATATATTACGATAACGTAATTGCTAATGTTCATTATAAATCAAGTAAATTTTTACTAATTTACCAAGATGACAACAATAATTATACAAGAGAACGCCAAAAAAATATGCTATTTTTTTGGTTTAAGGGAAATCTATATTTATTATATATAGATAATAACAAATTAATTAAAAGAGAATATGCCTACATTCATTTTATGAGAAGAAATATGAAAACTATTGGATATAATGATTATGGACTAAAAATAGTCCCAAATAAATTAATTGCTATAGATAAAATTCCAAGTACAGTTAATGAGTTTAAAAAAGAAAGAAAATTATATTTTACATTTCAATTTTTCACATCAAGATACAAAAATTTTAAAATAAAATTAAAAAATTATATTAAAAAGAAGCGAGGATAATTAATATGAACTTATTAAGTATTATAATTCCTTTGTATAACAAAGGAGACTATATTTTAGATTGTTTAAATTCAATTATAGACTGTAAATATGATTTTGAAATAATAATTATTGATGATGGTTCGACAGATAATGGTGTAGAATTGGTAGAAAATTTTTCAAAAAGTCATCCAACCAAAAAAATAATATTAATAAAGCAAAAAAACTCTGGACCATCAAGTGCTAGAAATAAGGGTATTGAAGTTGCTAATGGTAAATACATTTTATTTTTAGACGCAGATGATTATTTTAATAAAAATAGTTTGAATTTTTTAATGGATTTTGCTCTTGAAAATGAAGATGTTGATATGATTGAGTTCGATTTTTCTACATCAAGTAAACAAGTTTCTAAACCTCAAATTAAAAAAATATATAATTCTAGATTGGATTTAATTAAAGATTTATTAAATAAAAAAAATATTAAATCAATAGTATGTGGAACGTTGTTTAAAACTAAAATATGCAAAAAAATTTCTTTTAATGAAAAAATGAAATGGGGAGAAGATAGTTGCTATAAACTTGATTACATATTGAATAGTAATTCAGGACTGTATATTTCATCTCCTTATTATGTTAATAGAATATTGTATAATAATACATTAAGTAGACAAAAAGTATCACATGAAATGTTAACATCTGTTATATTATATATTAATTTTTATGAAGAAAAGTTAAAAGGCAATAAGTTTATAAATAAAGATTTATTTAATAGATTATTTAAAACATGTGTTTCATATATAAAACTATGCAGAAATAGTAATAAAAAAGAATATTCAGATGAAATATTATTATTAGAAAAAAAATGTATAAAATATATTAAATATATTAAATTCGATTCGTATAAACATTTAATATATTTTTGTCTTTATTTATTAATAAATTATTTTCAAATAAGGAGAAACTATAAAAATGGATAAGAAAAAGGGACTTATTAATATTGTCGTTTCTATTTTTTTTAAGTTGATATTAACATTTTTAACACTTGCTACAAGGAGAATGTTAATAAAATATTTAGGTAATGATATAAATGGTTTAAATTCTTTATATTTAAGCATTATAAACATAATATCTATAGCTGAATTAGGAATCGGATCATCAATTATTTATTGCATGTATAAACCTGTTGTTGCAAATGATAAGAAAAAAGTATCTGCATTATATAATTTATATGATAAATTATACAAAATTATTGCTATTATTATTGTTTTACTAGGTATAGGTGTTTTACCATTTTTAAGCATCTTGGCCAAAGATTACAATAGTGTTAATACAAATTTATATGTTACTTTCATAATAATGCTTATTTCTGTTGTAATTACTTATTTATATAGTTCAAAAACTTCTTTAATCAATGCATATAAAAACGATTATATAACAACAACAATATCCTCAATTGGATTAATTATACAAAATGTTTTACAAATAGTTATCGTAATAATCACTCATTCTTTTGTTTGCTATTTAATTTGCAGAATAGTAGCAGCATGTATTCAATGGATATTGACAAACTTAATTAGCTCAAAAAAATATAGTGATTTAATTAATACTAGTTATACATGTGATGAACAAACTAAGAAAGATGTGAGAAAAAAAGTAATGGCTATGTTTATTCATAAAATTGGAGGTATTCTTGTTAATTCAACTGATAGCATTATTATTTCCAGTTTTTTGGGTGTTGTAATTTTAGGAAAGTATTCAAATTATACTTTAATTATAACTTCTATGGTTAATGTATTATCTCTTATTTTTACTTCTTTGATGTCTGTTATAGGTCATATGATGGTTAATGATAATAAAAAAATTTCACTTAAATATTTTAATATTTTATATGATATTAATTTTATGCTAGGTATTATATTTTTTTGTGGTTATTATCAAGTGATAAATGAAGTTATAGAAATTATCTTTGGAAGTGGTTTACAACTTGGAAAATCAATTATTATTGTAATTACTGTTAATTATTATATTCAATTTCTTCGAAAATCTATTATGGTATTTAAGGATGCCTGTGGAGCTTTTTATTATGATAGATATAAGCCAATAATAGAAGGATTACTAAATATTGTGTTATCTTTACTTTTTGTTTATTATTTTCCAGAAAATATTAAAGTTGTTGGTGTAATAATTGCTACAATAATAACTGATTTATTGATTTGTAACATAGTAGAGCCATATGTATTGTTTAAACATGGATTAAAAACTAGTTGTAGAAGATTTTTGATAAAAAATTACTTATTAGACTTTGTTTTTTTAATTTTATTAATTGGAACTCCAAAATTAGGTATTAATAATAATGTTATCAGCTTTTTTGTAAATGGATCAATATCTTTATTTGTATCGTTAATTGTTTGTTATGTATATATTATTTCTAATAAGAAACGTAAAGAAGAATTTTGGGGAATACTAAATAAAATTAAACTGAAAATAAAAAAAGTGAATAAAGTCTAGAAGATTTTTAAAATTTATAAATGTAAAGTTATAAAGGAGAAAAATATGAACAAAATTAATTTAGAAAATAAAAATATACTAGTAACAGGAGCAGCAGGATTTATAGGATCATATCTTGCAAAAAGATTACTAAAAGAATATCCATCTAGTACAATTATTGGACTAGATAATATGAATGATTATTATGATATAAGACTTAAAGAATCAAGACTTGAAGAACTAAATAAATATAATAACTTTAAATTTATTAAAGGAAATTTAGCAGATAAAGAAATAATAACTAAAATATTTGAAGAATATAAACCAAGTGTAGTTGTTAATTTAGCAGCACAAGCAGGTGTAAGATATAGTATTACAAATCCAGATGCTTATATTGAGTCAAACTTAATTGGATTTTACAACATACTTGAAGCATGTAGAAATTATCCAGTAGAACATTTAGTATATGCATCTAGCAGCTCAGTATACGGAGGAAATACAAAAGTACCATTTTCAACAGAGGATAAAGTGGACAACCCTGTAAGTTTATATGCAGCTACAAAGAAAAGTAATGAATTACTTGCACATAGTTATTCAAAATTATATAACATACCTTCAACTGGCTTAAGATTTTTTACAGTATATGGACCTGCTGGAAGACCAGATATGGCATATTTTGGATTTACAAATAAGCTAATAAAAGGTGAAACAATAAAAATATTTAACTATGGAAATTGTAAAAGAGATTTTACATATGTAGATGATATAGTAGAAGGAATAATACGAGTAATGCAAGGGGCACCAGAAAAGAAAAACGGAGAAGATGGATTACCAATACCACCATATGCAGTATATAACATAGGAAATAGTAATCCAGAAAACTTATTAGATTTTGTAACAATACTACAAGAAGAATTAGTAAGAGCAGGAGTATTACCAGAAGATTATGACTTTGAAGCACATAAAGAATTAGTACCAATGCAGGCAGGAGATGTGCTGGTAACATTTGCAGATACAACTCCATTAGAAAGAGACTATGGATTTAAACCAAGTACATCATTAAGAGAAGGTTTAAGAAAATTTGCACAGTGGTATAAAGAATTTTATATGTAATTAGGTGATTTTATGGATAATAAATTAAGAGAAATATCTGCATTAAAAACATTTTCTATGCTTTTAATTGTGTTATTGCACTCTTGTATTTTCTTTTCAGGTAAATGGTTTGAATATGTCAAACCAATATATAATATTAAATATATTACATATTTTACTTATATGCTTAATACATTTTTAGTTCAAACTTTTACTTTTGCATCTGGGTTTATATTTTTTTATTTAAAATCCATTGGAAAGTATAAAAATCAAAAAGAATTCTTAAAAAATAAGTGCAAAAGATTAGTAGTGCCTTTAATAATTACCACAATATTATGGATAATACCATTCCATATATATTATTATGGTTGTAATCTAAAATCCATATTTCATAAGTTTATTTTATTTGAATCACCAAATCAATTATGGTTTTTGCCTATGCTATTTTGGATATTTATTTTTTTTAATATTTCATATAAAAAAATTAAATTTTCAGAAAAAAATTTAATTGTAACTTTTATACTATCAACACTTATAGGTGGTTTTTTATCAAAATTAAATATAAATTACTTTAACATAGCAAAAGCATTTAGTTTTTCTATATACTTTTATTTAGGTGGTTACATTTTTTACAATTTATCTAAATTTAAAAATAAAAAAAATATATTATTGTATATAATAACTTTTATATTGTTTATATATATACTTATGACAGCAAACACTAATATTATAATAATAAAATATATAAATCATTTTATTGTTCCATTTTTTAGTTGTTTAGAAGTCATTTGCTTATATATGTTATTTAATTATTTAATTAATAAAAAAGGTTTTAAATTTGACAATAGAATATATAATTTATTATCTGAAAATAGCTTTGGCATTTATTTGTTTCATCAGCAAATAATATATGTTACAATAACTATATTTAATGGTTTAGTACATCCTATAGTTCAATGTATATTGTCATTTTTTATATCAATTATTATTTCTTTAGGAATAACTTTAATATTAAAAAAAAATAAAATAACGAAATCGCTTTTCGGACTATACTAATTGATATTAAAAATACAAAATATTAAAAATTTAATATCTTTTGGCTACCAATTAGCTATAAGATTTATTAAACATATCTAAGCACATTAATTTATCTTTTTTGCAAATTATTGTACATAATCAATTAGTAAAGAAATGCGCAGATAAAAAAGTGAGCTCATATATAAAACAAAAAATGTTATCATATTTTAAATAAATTAATTGGCGTATACGATAATCCAAATATTATCTGGGTATGCCGAGATGCAGCATAAAGATGTAATTATCTTAATGGAAAGTTTACTGCAAATTTATTTATTTCTTATAAGAAAAAGGAAATTATACAACAAAATTAAAAACTACGGTATATATCGTAGTTTTTTTAGCCAAAATAATCGCATAGTGTAGCTCATATTTATGTAAACTTTTAAAATAAAATTACCATATCTTATGATAATATCAAATTATATATTGACATTTCAAGCAGAATGTAGTAAAATATTTTACGTGGTGATTTTATGGAGTATTTAAATGTTCATGAAATTAGTAAAAAATGGAATATGAAAGAGAGACGTATCACATCTCTTTGTAGAAATGGAAGAATTAATGGTGTAAAGAAAACAGGAAATACATGGTTAATTCCTAGTGATTCACTTATTCCATTAGATAAAAGAACAAAAGAATATGATTCTGATATTAAAAAATTTAATTATATTAATAGTAATATTCCTTATACTATTAGTGGTGGTGAAAATAGAATAATTAATGCTTTTAAATCTACTTATTTAAAAAAACCATCTTATACGACATTTACACCATATATAGTATCTTTAATTGGTGCACATGTTGAACAAAACAAGGGAATTTCTACTGGTTTTGCAATAGATAGAGGTATACATATTGCTTATGATAGAAAAATGAATGGAATAATAGAAATAAAATCTTTACAATTTTCTAAAAGAGCACAGTGGCATGTATTAGAAACACCTTATCTAAAAGAAAATGATTGGGCTGATTGTTTAAGAGGAGCTACTATATCTTTATTGAGAAGATACCCTCTTAAATATGGTATGTCTGCAATTATTGATGGAGAATTACCTATTAAAGGACTATCTTCTTCCAGTTCAATGATTATTTCCTTTATTAGAGCGTTAGCATTCCTTAATAACATCCAATTAAATGATAGCGAATTAATTGATATAATAAATGATTCATTTTTTCATTATTTAAAAATAAATGATGGTAACTTAAGATATTATGCACAATTATTTGCAAAAAAAGATAAATTAATGTGTTTAGATATGCTCGATAAATCTTATAGTTTAGTTGATATGCCGAAAGGTGTTAATTTTTCAATAGGATTATTTTTTTCCGGAGTAGACAATGCTTCAGCAAATACTAATTTATATGTACAACGAATTGACGAACTAAAATGCAGTGCATATATATTAAAAGCATTAAGTAATGTAAGCTATGATACCGTAGAGAATTCGTATATGAGAGATATTCCATATGAAGTTTATTTAAAGTACAAAGATAAATTACCTGAAAATTTTACAAAAAGAGTAGAACACTTTTATTCTGAAAGTGAGAGAGTAATTAAAAGTATAGAAGCATATCAAAAAGGAGATTTAAAAGAATTTGGTAGATTAATAACTGAATCCGGATATAGCACTATTAATAATTGGCAAATTGGTTCTAAAGAATTAATTTACTTATATGAACTTCTTAAAGATTGTAATGGAATATATGGATGCAGATTTTTAGGAAGTGGATTTAAAGAATGTTGTGTAGCTTTAGTAGATCCTACTAAAGAAAAATATATATTAGATTATGTAAGAAAAAATTACACAAGCAAATTTCCAGAATTAATTAACAAATACTCTGGACATATTTGCCATACTGCAGATGGAGTTAAATTAGATAATTAAAGGAGGAATTTAAATGAAGATAGCAGTAGCAGGAACTGGTTATGTTGGTTTATCTCTAGCCACATTACTTAGTCAAAATAATGAGGTAGTTGCATTAGATGTAATACCAGAAAAAGTAGAGATGATTAATAATAAAATTAGTCCTATACAAGATGAATACATAGAGAAATATTTTAAAGAAAAAGACTTAAATTTAAAAGCTACTTTAGACTATAAAGAAGCTTTTAAAGGAGCAAGATTTGTAATTATTAGTACACCTACAAATTATAATGATGAAACTCATTTCTTTGATACGTCATCTGTTGAAGATATAATAGTTAAAGTAAAAGAAATGAATGATCCAAACACAATTATGGTTGTCAAATCTACTATTCCAGTTGGATTTATTAACAACATGAAGAAAAAATATGAAATAGACAATATTTTCTTTTCACCTGAATTTTTAAGAGAAGGAAAAGCTCTATACGATAATTTATATCCTTCTAGAATAATAGTAGGGGAAAAATCTAAAAGAGCTGAAGAGTTTGCATATCTTTTAAGTAGTGCTGCAATAAAAGAAGATATAACAATAAAATATATGAACTCAACTGAAGCAGAAGCTGTTAAGTTATTTGCTAATACTTATTTAGCACTAAGAGTTTCCTACTTTAATGAATTAGATACTTATGCAGAGCTCAAAGGATTAAATAGTAAGGATATAATTGAAGGAGTATGCTTAGATCCAAGAATTGGTACACACTATAACAATCCATCTTTTGGTTATGGTGGATATTGCTTACCAAAAGATACTAAACAACTACTTGCAAATTACAAAGATGTACCACAAAATATGATTGAAGCTATAGTTAAATCAAATGATACTAGAAAACAACATGTAGCAGATATGGTATTAAATAGGAATCCAAAAGTAGTTGGTATATATAGACTAACAATGAAAAGTGG
>CANRJN010000039.1 GCA_947630945.1 uncultured Bacilli bacterium
TATCTATTTCTATTTTTATATTCATTACTTAATATATAATTATTTACAGATTTTATTCCTTCTTTATATTCTACTAATTCTGCCTTTATACACATTGGCATTATTGCCACCATTATTAGGCATATATATATATATATATTACGAGACACTTTCTTCATTACTATCACCTACTATAAAAATACTATCATTTTTTTATCTCTTTTTCAATAATTTTAAAATATAATTTATTGAAAATTATTTATTTTTAAAATAAATACAAAAAACAATAAATTCAAATTTATTCTTTAGATTATCTTAATTTTATTAAAAACTTTTATATTTTTTGCTATCTTTATTATTTGCTTTTTCTTTTTCTTCACCAATAGTATAATTACCATAAGGAATTTCTGGTCTAATAGCATAAGTAATACATTCGTTTAACAAACTTGGCATTAATTCTTTTGCAAATTCATCATTTGCTTTGTATTCAAACCTTTTAAACGGATCTTCACCTACAAAAGCAATACTTTCTTCTTTTCTAAGTTCATCTAGTCTTTCCATTTCACTATTCCAATAATCATCTATTGTTCTAAGCATTTTTATTTTTAATGATCCTGTATAATTTAATGCATCTTTACCTTTTTTATTTATTATTTTATTTTTAAATTCTATATATAATTTATCATTTAAATTTTTAATAAATTCATTTTCATTTTTAGAATAACATGCTTGAATATCTATTAAGTGGCTTAGTTCATAATTTATTTCATCAAAAGTTTTATATCTTATTAAAAAATCAACATATTTAGGTATCATTTTTTTACTTATTATATCCAGCATTTGATATGGATCTGCATCCAATATTTTATTTCTTATATCATATATTATATCTCTGTGTTCATTTAATACTTTATTCCATTTCTCTTCATATCTTCTGTATTGTTTATTTCTACTATCAATTATGGATTGTGCTTTTGTCATTGCTTTTATTAATTTTTTATTTGTAATTTTTCCATCTTTTACATTTGCATATAATTTCTTTATTCCTTCAATTCTAGGACCATAATATGCCTTTACAAAATCATCTTCTAATGAAACAAAATGTTTTGATTTTCCTGGATCTCCTTGTCTTCCGGCTCTTCCTTTTAATTGTCTATCTATTCTTTCACTAATATTTTTACTTGTTCCAATTACATATAAACCTCTATACCCTTCTTCCAAGTCTTTTACACCTGGACCTAGTTTTATATCGGTTCCACGTCCTGCCATATTTGTTGCTATTGTAATCATTCCTTTTTGACCTGCTCTAGCAATCATTCTATTTTCATCTTTTTTATTTATTTTTGCATTTATTAATTGAAATGGTAGTTTATTTGCTTTTAACCATCTTGCTATTTCTTCACTTTCTTTAATACTTATTGTACCAATTAAAATTGGTTGTCCCTTTTTATGACATCTTCTTACTTCTTTAACAATAGCAATATATTTTGATTTTTTATTTACATATAATTCATCTTCATTATCTTTTCTTAAAACTGGTTTTCTTGTTTCTACTTCATATGTTTCAAGACCATAAAGTTCTGCAAATTCTTCTTTATCACTTGTACCAGTCATTCCTGATACTTTTTCATATAATTTTAAAAAGTCTGGATAAGTTATCATTGCTTTTGTTTTATTTATTTTTGTAAATTCTATATCGTATGGTTGATTATTCATTTTAGCAGTAATTAATTCTTTTGCTTCTACTGCATATTGCATATTTCCCATGTATTTACTGGAATCTTTTATTCTACCTATATTAGTATCAATTAATGTAACTTTTTTTGTATTTGGTTTTTTTGAATCTGTAAGGATATAGTCAACACCATTTATAAATGAATGCTTTGCTCTAATTGAATCTAATAAAGCATTATATTTAAAATGATAATCTGCTTGTGCTTCTTGTGATGCTGTATCAAATCCTTCAAATAATTTATCTTCTAAATTTTTTGATAAATAGATTTCATCAGTTTCTTTAATGTATAGATAATCTCCATAAAAATGTATTCCTTCTTTTTTATCTTCTTTATCTATCATACTTCCGATAAGAGGTCTATTTAATCCTTTAATCATGCTACTTTGATAACCATTTAATAATTTAGATGCTTCTATATAATAAGAACGAATTCTTTCTTCTTCTATTCTCATTTCAGGATCAATAGTATTTAAAGAAGAGGCAGATAAAATCAATGGATTATTTGCTTGATCAAATAATATATCATCTGCTTCATCTATAACTGCATATCCAAATTTTCTTCTCATATTTTTATCTTCTTTTTTAAATGCAGTATTATCATCTAAATAATCAAATGCTATAGTTCTTGGTGTTGCATAAATAATATCTGAATTATATGCTAATTGTTTTTGTTTTCTAAATTTACTTTGAAGTTCCATTACTTCTTTTAGATTTTTAGCAGAAGACACATCTATTTCTCTTGTAACAAATGATGAAGTTAAACCAAGTAATTTAAATACTTCTTTGTTATCATTTGCATCTCTTTCTGCTAGGGCATCGTTAGATGTCATTATATGTACACTAGTCCATTCATTTTTATCTAATGATTTAGTTGCTTCTAATGCATTTAAATAAGCAATTAAAATTTGTACAAGTGATTTTCCTTCACCTGTTTTCATTTCAGCAATAATTCCTTCATTCATTGCAGCAGCGGCTTCAATTTGTACATCATAAGGTTCTTTTCCTGTTACTCGTTTAGTTGCTTCTCTACATATTGCTAAGGCTTCTGGCATTATACTATTAATAGATTCTCCCTCACGTAATCTTCTTCTAAATTCATTAGTTTTATTTAAAAAATCTTTTGAAGTCATTTTACTTGTTACATTCTTCCTAGAATTAACATTATTTACAATAGATTTAATTTTATTTTTATTTCTTTTTGTATAACTTCCAAATATAGTATCAATTAATGCCATATAACTCACCTATTTTTTCATTATTAATATAGCATTTTTTTTTATTTTTATCAATAAAAAAGAATTAATTTCCTTTTATAGTTATTAATCCTTTGTCTATTTCCTCTAAGGCTCTTCCTATTTCTTTCTTTGATACATATTCATTTTCTTCCATTTGATAATGTTTATGTTCTTTCATTACTTTTGCTCTATCTGCTACTATATGAACTAGTTTGTACTTAGAGTCAACAATATTCAATAATTTGTCTATTGAAGGATATATCACTTTCACCATCTCCCTATTATTAATATAAACTATTATTGAAAATGTTACAACTAATTAGACAATTTTTTGACAAGTATTTTACAATTAATTTATATTTCAATGTCTAACTTTAAATATAAGTGAAATTATAAATGCACATACAATTGCAAAACTAATTCCTGCTCCAGCATTTGTAAAAATTCCTTTGAAAAGTCCTACAAATCCATAAGTTTCATATCCTTCTTGTGCTCCTGTTACTAGTAAATGTCCAAAATTAATAATTGGTACAGAAGCACCAGCATGAAATTTTTCTATAAGTCTATCATAAATTCCAAACCCAGATAATATACATCCAACTATTACTAGTCCTGTGTTTATATGTCCTGGTGTTAATTTACTTTTTTCAAGAACATATTGTGATATGGCACAAACAAGACCACAAAATATAAAAGCAAGTAAATAATTCAATTATGACACCTCCAAACTTACTGCATGACTAATACTTGGTATTGGTACTTTTAGATTAGTACTTACTACTGAATGCATTGAACCTGTTGCTATTAATAATATTTTTTTATATTTATTTTGTTTTAAAATATAATCAAATAATGTTAAAGGTAAACAAGCAGGACCACTTGCACCTGCATATACATTTTCTTCTTTATAAAATATGCTTCCTGAATCTATTACATTTTTTAAATCATAATTTGATTTCTTTTTAAAATATAATTTCATTATTTTAGTTCCATATTCTCCTAAATCTCCTGTTAATATCAAATCATAATAATCAGGTTTTCTATTTGTTTCATTTAAATGTTTAAATAAAACTTCTGCACAAGATGGTGCCATTGCAGAACCCATATCATTAGCATCTTTATGATTAGTTTGTGTTACAAATCCAATAGTTGAACTTTCTACTTTTATATTTGATTTTTGATTTGATAAAAGAGTGCTTATACTTCCTGTTGCAGTACAAGTATTTACTCTTTTCCTAACTGCTCCATATTCAATAGGAAATCTAAATTGTTTTTCACTAACTAAATTATGAGATGAGGTTGATATTATTGCTTTTTGATTTTCATTTTTATCAATTAATGTACTTCCTATAATTAGTCCTTCTATAAATGAAGCACAAGCAGAATATATACCAAGTGTCGGTATTTTAAATTTAGAAGATGCAAGAGTTGATGATAATATTTGATTTTGTAAGTCGCCACTTATTAAAACATCAATTTCATTTGATAGTAATTTATTTTTATTTAACAGTCCTTTTATAGTAGTTTCTTGATATTTACTTTCAGCAAGTTCAATTGTTTTTTCACCCATATAATAGTCATCCATACATTTATCAACATTATCTTTTATAATTGGACTATATTTAGTTGACGCAAGTAATGAATATTTACTATTTATATAAACGTTATTATAGTGATATGTCATAATACTATACTCCTTATAAATCCAAAAATTATTCCAAATACAACTCCATATAGAATTATGCTTCCTGTAAGTTTAAATATAGTAGCACCTATTCCTTTAATAAATCCTTCACTTTTAGCATCCATTGCACTACTTGTCATAGTATTAGCAAATCCTGTTGATGGCACTATTAATCCACATTTACAAATACTTAAAATTTTATCAAATACTCCAAGTCCTGTTAATATAGAACCTATTAATATAAATGTCATAAATGTAAATAAATAGGCATCACTTAAAGTACAATTTAATATTTGCATAAATACTTCTGTAAGTAGTTGTCCAAGTAGTCCCATTACGCCACCACTAATAAAAGCAACTAGCATACTTTTAGATACATCTTCTTCAAGAATTGTCTTCTTTATTAATTCATCATATTCTTTATTATTCATGAATTCACCCAATAATATTTTTGACTATTTAACTAAAATAATACATAAAAAAAAGATTATTCATCTTTTTTACTTTTAATTTGTTGAAGTTCAAATCTATATTTTTGATCATTTTTATTTACTTCTTCTGTAAAATCTTTATAACTTCTACACCATAATTTATTATCACCATATAACGCGCGATATATAACCATTTTTTCTAATGTTGTGGAATCTAATGCAATATCTTCAACAATATAATAGTCTCCTTTAAAATGTTTATAAATTCCTTTTACTTTTATATCCATAATATCACCAATTAAATTATATATAATTTTTCTAATTTAATCAATCAAAATAAAAATTCCCTTTATTGGGAATAGATTACATATTGGTGACCTGTATGGGGTTTGAACCCATGAATGCAAGATTGAGAATCTTGTGTGTTAAACCACTTCACCAACAGGCCAATTAAAAAGTTCTATTTAATAATATCATAAAAATAGAACTTTAACAATAATTTTTAAAAATACCACTAATTTTGTTCTTCAAATTTAATAAATTTAATCTTATCTGAATTTACAATATTTTTAAGGAACCAATCTTGTGCTTCACTACTATTATCTTTTAATTCAACTACTACAACATCATTTTCATTATCAATATAATATGAAACTAGATTTAAATAATCTTGTGCTTTATCAGTTTGATAAAATTTTATTATTTCATTTGTAATACCTTCTAATGAAGTTGTTGCACTTCCACCTGTACCTTGTTGATCTTGTTGTTGATCTGGATTATTTGTATTGCCTTCTTCTTTATCTTTACAACCTGTTAAAGATAAGCACATAACTAATAATAAAAATACTACTAAAAACTTCTTTTTCATTTATATCTCTCCTTACTATATTCATTTTACTAAATTATAAAATAAAAGTCTACATATTTTAAATAATTTTACAAAATTAACAAATTTAAATATTATTTATAATTATTCAATTGTAAATTCTGCTGTTAATTTATGTTCTTTTGCTTCCCCATCATCACTAAAAAATTTTACAATTCTATATTTACCACTATCTAAACTTCCATAATAAGTATCCCAATCTATTTTAAATTCTAGTTGATGATTTTTATCTACATAATAAGCAGGATAATTAAAAATCATTTCTATTTTAGGTTCCATTATAGTCCATTTTCCATCAATATATTTTTCAATATAATAACTTAAACCATATGTATTTCTTCTTGTAGAGGTATCTGTTATTACTATAGTTGCAGATGTTTTTGTTAATGTATCATCTTTTATTTTCATTGATACACCTTCAATATCATTTATTCTTTCATTACAAACTTCATTTATAGTTTCTTTATATTTTGATACATAAATATTATTATCTCCACTTATATTATTACAAACAATTACATAAAAGTCTTCATCCCCATAATATTTTTTTCTTTTATCGTATTCATATAATTTAGATCCACCATCTTTAAACTCTTTAATTAGATTTAATTTACTTACAAAATCATCTATACTTAAATTATTATTAAATATTTCATCATGTAAATATTTAGTTTTTCCATTTTCTAAATATGTTATATTAATAGAATATGAAACTAGTCTTCCATCATCTAATGTAGAACGATAATAAAATTTTTCTTTACTATCACATGTTTCATTTTCATTTTTTTCACATAATTCAATTTCTTTTTCTACATCTTTATATGCAATAATTAAAATACTTGAAAATATAGTTACTAATATTATTAAAAATATAAAAACATAAATTGCATTCTTTTTTATTTTTTTAATTTTATTATTAGAATAATTAATTGTATATTTTAATGATTCCTCATTTTCTTTTTTATCTAATTTTTTACCAAGTAATAATTCATTAACACTAATATCTAATTCTTCACTAAGGGGTATTAATAATGATATATCCGGCATATAATTACCATTTTCCCATCTTGATACAGTTTTACCTGTTACTCCTAATAAATGACCTAATTCTTCTTGTGTTAAATTTTTCTTTTTTCTATTATTTGCTATAAATTTTCCTACCTTATCTAAATCCATAATATTCTTTTCCTTTCAAACATTATATTAACATTAAATATATAAAAAGTATTCCCCATAAAACGCGAAAATATAAATAAAAATAGTTTTCTAAAAATATTTAAAAAACTATTTTAATTCATTTAGGACAAATTTTACTAAATCACTAGATGCATTTTTATTAATTATTTTACTTTGATTTTTTATCATATCTTTTTGTAATTTTTTATCTTCTAATAATTTTTTAGTATTTTCAATTATTTCTTCTATGTTATTTGATACTAAACTTAATTTATTATTTTTAAAGAAATTAGCATTATAATTTTCAACACCAGGAATTGGCATTATATGTACCATTGGTTTATTTAAAACAGCAACTTCTGTACTTGTAAGTCCTCCTGGTTTAGTTAATACTATATCACATTCTTTAATATAATCACTCATATTATCTATAAATCCATTAACTATTAAATTTTTATTTTTAATATTTGAAAGTTCACTTACTAATTTTGTATTACTTCCACATACTACTATTACATAAGCATCAATTTTATCTAAAATACTTTTTATTATTTCTTTAACATTACCAAATCCCATACTTCCAGATGTAACTAATATATTTGGTTTATCTTTTTTTAAAGATAAATTTGATTTTTTTTGTTGAAAAGTTGTTGACACAGGAATACCTATTGGAAGTAATACATTCTCATCTATTCCTTTATATACAAACTCACTTTTTAAAGATTCATGTGGTATTACAAAATAATCTGGTTTAGTTTCATTCCAAAAAGGAATATAAGTATAATCTGTTGCTACATTTATTAATTTAATATCATGATTATCTTTTTTTAATGCAGTTATCGCCATTGATGGAAATAAATGAGTACAAATAACTAAATCATATTTATTATTATTTATAAATTCTAAAATTTTATTTTTACCAAGTTTATTAAGTTCATAAACAGGACTAATAAAACCTACTTTATTATAAGTTTCACCTAATTTATAAACACTCTTAAATATTTTACCTGTTCCAGATGTTGATTTTAAATATATTTTTTCTATTTTTTTTGATAATTTATTACCAAGTATACTAAAATAATCAACAAAATCACATTCTATATTATTTAAATTAAATTCTTCTTTAATGTATTTACCACAGGAATTATGCCCACCACCTGTACTACAAGATAATACTAATACTTTCATTTAATCACTCCAACTGTTATTAAACATATTATATAAATAATCTTTATTAAATGTTTTATCTAGAAATCTTTCATATGAATTACTTGCTTCTATTCCTTTTTCACATTCTTTTGCTCTTATAACTGCACTAATAGTTAGTCCTAAATCAAATATTAAGAATACAATTAGCATTATCATTAATTTATGTCCTAAGTCTTTATTCATTTTATTTATAAATTTTTCAATATATGGGTATATATTTTTTATCCATATTATTCCTAAAAATCCCCATAAAACTGACATTACTAAACAGACTCTTCCATTTATATTTAAAAACATATCACTATAATCCCAAGCAGGAAAACCAACTACTAATTCCATTCCCCAACTCATTATATATTCAAGTGCTGAGCCTATAAAGAAACTTATAAAGAATAAACGAATATTACCTTTATCTTTAAATCGATATAATAAGAATGTAAGTGCACATGCACAAATTCCATAACAAATATTAAATGGACCAATTACTAGTGCTGAGTGATTAATAAATTCACCATGAACAAGTAAACTAAATATTACTTCAAACACCCATCCACATATACAACCAAATATGAATAACCAAAACATATTATAAAATCCTACCTTTGGTTTTTTACTACTTCTTTTCAATTTACTTCACCTACTATAAATATATTATTACTAATTTCATTTTAAAACAAGTATAATTGTAAAGTTATTTTCTTAAACGTAAAGAATTAAATACTACACTTAAACTACTAATAGTCATAGCAAGGGATGCAAACATTGGATTTAATGTAAGGCCAAAATGTGTAAACAGTCCAATAGCAATTGGTATCATTAATAAATTATAGAAAAATGCCCAAAACAAATTTTCTTTAATAATTTTAAATGTCTTTTTACTTATATTAATTAAATCAACTAGTCTTTCTAGATTATCATTCATTAAAATTACTGAGGAAGATGAAGCGGCTATGTCAGTTGCACTACTTACACTAACTCCAATAGTGGCTGTTTCAAGTGCTATCGCGTCATTAATTCCATCTCCTACCATCATTACTTTTTTATTTTCAAGTTCTAATTTTTTAATTATATCTGTTTTTTCTTTTGGTAACATATTTGCTTTAACATTTTTAATTCCTACACTCTTAGCAATTAATTTAGCAGTTTTTTCATTATCACCACTAAGCATAATTACATCTATTCCAAGTTTTTGAAGAGAAGTAACTACTTTTTTAGCATTATCTCTTATAATATCTTTAACACCAATAATTGCAATTACTTTATTATTTTCAATTACATATACTACACTATTTTCATCTTTAACTAAATCATCTTCATAATTTGAATACATATTTTCTATTTTAAATTTTTTAAATATTTTACTATTTCCTATATAATACTCTTTTTTATTTATTTTTGCATAAACTCCAATACCATTCATATTTTTAAAGTCATTTACTTCATCAAATTTTAAATTATTTTCTTTTATATAACTAGTAAATGCTGTTGCTATTGGATGAGATGAATTATTTTCAATACTTCCAACTATTTTTAATATATCTTCATTTTTATGTTTAGATAAATTTATTATTTTAGATACTTTTAATTTTCCATAAGTAAGTGTACCTGTTTTATCAAATACAATTGTATCTATTTTACTTGCATTTTCTAATACTTCACTTGATTTTATAAGTAAACCTTTTTTAGCACATACACCGGAAGATATAACACATGCAAGAGGTGTTGCAAGACCAAGCGCGCAAGGACAAGCAACTACTAAAACTGATACAAATCTTGTTATTACTATATTTAATGGATAAGATAAAATTAAATAAACAATTAAAGTTATTATTGCAATTAACATAATACTTGGAACAAAATATCCACATATTTTATCTGCTAAAAGTGATATTTTAGGTTTTGTATTTTGTGCTTCTAATACTAATTTTACCATTTCACTTATAGTTGAATTTTTACCTATTTTCTCTGCTTTATATTCAATATATCCATCCATATTAATAGAACCTGCAAGTACTTTATCATTGATTGCTTTTTTAGATGAAACAGATTCTCCTGTTATAAATGATTCATCTGTGTGGGCTTCTCCTTTTGAAATTATTCCATCTACTGCAAATTTCATACCGGGTTTACAGATTAATATATCTCCTTTTTTGACTTCATCAATTGTAAGTTGTTTTTCTCCATCTTTTGTTTTAATTAATGCATATTCAGGAGTTATTTGTACAAGCCCTTCAATTGCAGTATTTGTTTTTTCTTTTGCTTGTTTATCTATATATCTTCCAAGTTTAATAAAAAATATTATAGTAGCAGTACCTTCAAAATATAAATTTTCAACATACATATTATTACCTAAAAATACCATTACTAAATTATATAAACTATATAAAAAACTAGATAAAACTCCAAGTGTTACAAGAGTATCCATATTAGGTGTTTTATGTATTAAATTTTTATAACCACTTTTAAATATATCAAATCCAAATACTAAAAATGGTATTGTTAATATAAATAAACTAAGTCCATAATTAGTAGGATAATTTTTCATATTTAAAAATGGTATTTGAGGTAACTTTAACATATGTGACATTGAGATATACATAAGAAAAATTAATAGTATTGCATAAATAATTAAATATATTTTTGTATTATCTTTTATTAATGACTTTTCTATTTTATATTCTCCAAGACTTTTAAATCCTGCTTCACTTACAAATCTATTTAAATCATCAATTGTAATATTATCTTCATATTCTATAAGTGCACTTGATGATACTAAATTAACACTAGCAGCAGATATCCCATCTTGTTTATTTAAATATTTTTCAAGTCCATTAGAACATGCACTACAACTCATACCTTCTATTTTTAAAATTATTTTTTTCATATTACTTCTTTCCTAAACTTTTAAATCCCATATCATCAATATAATTTTCTAAATCTTTTATTTCTAATTTATCATCATATTCAATTACTGCTTCTTTATTTTCTAAATCAACTTTTGCATTTACTCCATTTTTACTATTTAAATAGTTTTCAAGTCTAGTTTTACATCCATTACATTTCATTCCTTCTACTTTTAAAATAATTTTTTTCATTTTATTCATCTCCTTTAAAATATTCTATATTATCTATTACTTTTATTTTATTTTTTATCATTCTCATACCACATGTATAAAAGTAGTCCCCTACTTCTTCTGGTGTAAATTCAATCATATTCAATCCTACCTCTAAATTCTTTTCAATATTAAAATCATTCATTAATATTTGATAATTACAACCTGTTAAATATTTTTCATTTGCATTTATTATTATTCTTGCAGGAATACCTTTTTGTAAAATAATATCGTCATAACTATTATAACTTAAATCAAAACTTATCACTTGATAATCATTAACTATTGTAGATTTATGATAATCACTATATTCATTATTACTACTTTTAAAATTATCTAAATTAAAACCTAATGCAAGTAGTCCTCTATTTAACATAACAATTGATAATAAAACTATTAATACTGATGCTATTTTGTTTAAAAGTATCTTTTTCTTACCCTTTAATATATTAAATATAACACCCACACTGAGCATTAGTGGAATAGTTCCAATACCAAACAAGAATAATGATAAAGCACCTTTTAACATATTTCCCGTAGATAATGCATATAATTGCATTGCTTGAAGAGGTCCACATGGCATAAGTCCATTAGCAAGTCCAATAAAGAAAGCAGATTTATTTTTAAATTTTACATTAAATCTAATAAATTTTGGTAATCTTATTTTAGTTATTCCAAGCATATTTAATCCCATTAAAAGCATTATTATGGAAGATAATATAATTATTATTCCATTTAATGTATCATTTAATTTAAATACACTTCCAATAAGTCCAACTAGTCCACCAATAAGTGTATATGATATCACTCTACCTAAATTATATAATAATGGATTTATAAATTTATTTTTATTATTACTTCCTGTTATTGCTATTAAGTTTATCGCGCCACACATAGATATACAATGTATTGATGTAAATAAACCGGTTACTATAAGCATTAAATATGTAATATTTGAATCAATTTTTGGTATTATATTAAAAATATTTACTTTAAATATAAGTTTTAATAAAAATGCAAAACCTAATATACAAATTACAATTAATATAAATTCATATAATTTTATTTTTGTATCTATATCATTTAAATTATCACTTATATACTCTTCATTTGTAATATAATCTAAATCTGTTATTGTTTTTATTATTTCTTCTTTATTAAGTTTACCTTTATATTCTATATGTGCAATATTTCTTATTATTTTAACATTTTCAACATTTTTTATTTTAATTAAATTTTTAGTTATTTTATTAATACAATTATCACAATGTATTCCATCAATTTTAACATATAGTTTTTTCACGACTCAATTCTCCTAATTAATTCCATTACTTCATCAATAACGGATAAATCATTATTTTTAATTTTATCAACTACACAACTATTCATATGACTTTTAAGTAAATCAATACTAATACATTTAATAGATTTATTTATTGCAAGTAATTGAATTAATATATCATTACAATATCTATCTTCATCTATCATATTAGAAATTCCTCTTACTTGCCCCTCTATTGTTTTAAGTCTTGTCTTAAAATATTTTTTCTCATCTTCACTTCTACTTTTTAATTTATGAATACAACAATTTTCCATTTAAACTTAACACCTCAACAAAATTATACCACCCCTAGGGGGTGGTGTCTATATATTTATTATATTAAGTTTTGATATATAAAGTATTACTATACATTTGCTTGAAAAATATTATTTTTTATGATATTATGTATTTATCAAGGATGACTTGAATAAAATAAAAAAAGGAAACACCTTAATATTTTCTAGATGGGTGTTGCCTATGTATTGGTCACCTAATTCAAAAGCTGAGTTAGGTGAATTTTATTTATAGTAATATTACATAAAGCAATATTACCAATAATAAAACTATAATCAATAGAAAAAGAATTAATATATCTTTTTTACTCACTATAATCACCTCCATTCTTTTTTACAAAAAAATGTTGGCAATTCACCCATTATTAAGATATTTCCAAAAATAATTGTACCAAATTTCTGACGAAAAGTCTTTAGGTTATCTAAAATTTATCAAAAAATATTGCAAAATAAAAAGTG